>JALOTT010000538.1 GCA_025457745.1 Verrucomicrobiota bacterium | reverse complement strand
AAACCCGCGTCCGCGGCGGTGACGATGGCAAGGTCTCCGGCGGCGACCCACGCCTGAGCCTTCACGCCCCGCCTCGTGCCACCGGCATCCGTTGCCTACACCCTGATGGCGACACTATTATCTCCGCCACGCTCCGAACCCCAAAACCAAACCCGAGGGGCTCCTGCATTGCCCAGTCTTTTGACCAGCCCCCGGCCACTTTTGAATGATACACGACAGGTTGAGTAAAATATATTTTCCGGCGGCAAAAGTGGGTTATCCTTTTCAACACCGAACCGGCAGCCTGTTCGGTACGGGCGCAAAGTCTTGGTGAACTCCAAGCTGGCGTTTCTCGCGATGTGCGAGGCATGATTGTTTTTGTCTGTCAGACCGTCATCAACCATGAAGACAGAGCGGCCCAACGAGTCGGCCAACCGCGGAGAACCCTTTTACGCGGCCAACCGGCGTGAATTCCTGCGGAGCGGCGCGCGTTACGCCCTGCTGGCCGGATTGGCCGCGGTGTCGGCGGCGCTCGTCAAACGGCGCGGCGCGAGTTTGCCGGGCCAGACTTGCCTCAACCAGGGAATCTGCCGCGGCTGCGGGGCGTTCGAGGATTGTGGATTGCCCCAGGCGCTTTCAGCAAAGCAGGTCCTTCAAAACTCCCGCAGCAGCCGACGTGAGTCGGCTCAAACTTCTTCGGTATTAAATCAGAGCCGACGGACATCGGCTGCTACGAACCCAGAGGAGGGCCGCAAAGCATGAAACGTGAATTCCACCTTTCATCCCGCCGTGAATTTTTCGGTCAAAGCGCTGGTGCACTTGCGGTCTTGAGCGCCATCGCCGCGCAACGGACGCAAGGCGCGGAGAATACCCCGCGCAATCCTTTCGCCTACGACATTTCCCGCCTCCAGAAAACCGACCCAAAGCTCATCGCCTACGCGGAAACCGCGCGTTGGAAAGCGCCGCATCCCGAAGCGAGGCGGATGGCGATGGCTCATGATGACACGCTTTACATCTGTTCCGGCAATTACGTCACCGCCGTGAACAAATCCGGGGAGCGCGGCGCCGAGATTGCGCTCGCCGAACCGCCGCGCTGTGTCGCTGCGGCCAGGGATGGGGCAATTTTCATCGGCGTGCGCGACCACATCGAAGTTTTTGATGCGAAGGGCACGCGCCAGGCGACGTGGGATTCGCCGGGCAAGAAGCCTTGGCTCACCGGTCTCGCCCTGACTGAGAACGAGGTGTTCGCCGCCGACGCCGGAAATCGCGTCATCCTGCGCTATGAAAAATCCGGCAAGCTCGTCCGCCGTATTGGGGAGCAGGACAAGAAGCGAAACATCCCCGGCTTCATCATTCCCAGTCCGTTCCTCGACGTGGAGATCGCCCGTGACGGCTTGCTCCGCGTCAACAACCCGGGCCGCCATCGCGTTGAAAGCTACACGGCGGATGGAGATTTCGAAGGCTCGTGGGGAACGGTCTCGATGGGAATTGCTGGTTTCTGCGGTTGCTGCAATCCCATCAACCTCGCGCTGCTGCCGGACGGACGCTTCGTCACGTGCGAAAAAGGTTTGCCGCGCGTGAAGATTTACAGCGCGAGCGGCGAGTTTGAGTCCGTCGTAGCTGGCGTGGAGTCTTTCGCCGAGAACGGCAAAGCCTGTGGCCCATCCGATTGCACCGCCGGCGGGCTGGACGCCGTTGTGGATTCGCAAGGGCGGATTTTCATTTTGGATTTCGTCACCGGCGACGTGCGCGTGATGAGAGCGAAGATATGAACCGCGCACGATCTCTGTGAAGGGAATGAAAGTTGTGACTGTAAATCAAAGAACACGAAATCTGCTTACGACTGTATTTGCCGTGTTGGTAGGCGCTGGCGTGGGTCTCCCTTTGCTTTACGTCGCAGTTCGGGCGGCTGGCGCCGGGCATGGGACCTACGTCCCACTTACCATCCTTTTTCCGTCCATAATGATTTCAACCACATTCTTGGACCGGATCCCTTTTTTCTTTCTTCTGCTCGGTTTCCTCCAATATCCGCTCTATGGGTTTCTGCTCGCATGGGCGCATTGTAAACACCGTACATTGCGTTGCGCCACAATCCTGCTAGCGGTGCATGGACTAACTGCGCTCCTACTGCTGTTTTGGTCAAACCGGCATTTCAGCAACTGACGGCATGATGAAAGAGAAACTGAAAACTGAGCTTCCCGTAACGCGCCGCACCTTCCTGCGCAATGGCGCGCGCATCGCCGCGATGACGGGACTTGGCGCGCTTGCCGGGGTCGTTGCCAACCGCAGCACGGCGGAAGGTTGGGTCTGGCAGATTGATCCACAGAAATGTGTGCGTTGCGGCAACTGCGCCACACAGTGCGTCCTCGAACAGTCCGCCGTGAAGTGCGTCCACGACTTCGCAATATGCGGTTACTGCAACCTTTGCACGGGCTACTTCGAGCCGGAACCGAACGCGCTCACGACCGCCGCCGAAAACCAGCTTTGCCCGACCAGCGCCATCAAACGCACGTTCATCGAAGATCCGTACTACGAGTACACGATTGACGAGCAGCTCTGCATTGGCTGCGCGAAGTGCGTTGAGGGATGCCATCAGTTCG
>JALOTT010000142.1 GCA_025457745.1 Verrucomicrobiota bacterium | reverse complement strand
TGTAGCCATGAAAAAAGTATGCCAGTCGCCTGCGCGAATGCAGCATCAAATTGAGGCGAGGAAGGTGGCGGGGTCATCCATGCTACAATCATCCGCGTCCATCCGCGGTTGAATGGAAATGGCCCGCGCTGTTCGAAACGATCGAAGGAGCGGCGATCAATTACGCCGGGGTGATGGCTTTCCGCTCGGCGCTGCTCGGCTCGCGGAAATCGCTGAGCCTGCCCTTTTTGAACGAGCCATCCGGCAGCTTCAAGGTGATCTGCGGCGGCCAGCCGGCTTTGGTTTCGATCACGCCTTCCACCACGCCCACGACGCGGGAGATTCGGTGGACCATGATTTCGCCGAGATAGCCTTGGCCGGTGGCCGGAGTTTTGGTTTTGCTCATGGCTGCCAACTTAGGGGAAACGCCGGCGGGTTCAATGTCCGAATGTGGTCCGGGCGGCGCGCGCCCACCCAAAGCGATGTCGCGCATCCGCTCGCGCGGGAACCGGGACACGGAACCGGCGCTGGCGAAGTTTGGCGAAGTTGGGATTGCTTTGGCCATTTGTCAGAAGTTATATTCAAGCCGCTCACGGGTCGCGGGAAACATCCCCCGATCCGGGGAATCAAGCGATGCTTGTATATTTGTTGAAATCGAAAATTCACCGCGCGCGGGTCACCGGTGCGAGCCTTGACTACGAAGGGAGTCTGACCATCGCCGAAGATTTGATGGAACAGGCGGGCCTCTTGCCGTATGAGCGCATTCTTTGCAGCAACCTTGCCAACGGCGCCCGCTTTGAAACCTACGTCATCAAGGGCCGGCGTGGGTCCGGCGCCATTGAATTGAACGGGGCGGCGGCCCACCGGGGGAAAACCGGGGACAAGCTCACGATCATGTCGTTTAGCGGGGTCGCGGTTTCCAAAGCGGGAAAATGGAAGCCGAGGATCATCGTGCTGGGCGACAAGAACCGGGTCAAATCAGCCACCGGCATTTGATCCCGCCCGACATGGCGTTGACAGCGCTGTTGAGCCGGCGGCCGGCCGGTCTCCCTTTTCGTTGAAAGGGGCCGCTGGCGTTCATGCCCTGACGCTTACTCTGAAACCTCCTCCGTCAACGCGGCCCCCGGCCGCGCGTTCCTGCCGAACTTGATTTCTGGAACCAACAACAACGTCGCCGCCACGATCATCCCTGCGCCCAGCCAGCTGATGGCCGACACCGGCCAGTGCGCGACCAGTTGAAACGCCACGACCGGCGCGATTACGCCCCGCAACCCGGTGAAAAACGTGTGGACGCTCATGTAATCCGCCACGCGCTCCGGCGGCGCGAACTTCGTCACCCACAAACTCCACGCCACGTCGCCGCCGGCGTTTGCGATGCCGTAAATAATCGCGCCCGTGATCAGCCAGGCCAGATGGTTGCCGCCGAAGAACGACAACATGCCCAACGCGAAGCCCAGGTTCAGCACGATGCGCAGCACGAAGAAATTCATGCGGTCGAACAACCGGCCCCACACCGGACTCATCGCGAGCCGCGCGAGGTTCGGAATCACCCCCACGAGCAGGGCGATTTGCGCGGTGGTGAGAATCTGGCCGGCCCAGGTGACGCCGTGTCTGGCGTTGGCGAGATACTCCACGCGCAACGGGATGATCATCAGGTTGGCAAAACCCATCAACATCCACATCACGAGCGTGCGGCGGAACAGCGCGTCGTCGCGCACGAACCGCAGCGCGCGGAACGGATGCGTGCCGCCCGAAGTCGCGAGCGGACGCGACGGGATGCGCGCGAAGCAGAAGCTGGCGAAGGCGAACGCGGCGGCAAACACGAGCAGCAACCAGCGAAACCAGCCGATGTGTCCAGTGAGCAGCCGGCCGGCGAATTCGCTGAACGCCGCGGCCATGGCAATGCGGATCATGAACGTGCGCGAAAACAGTTTTCCGCGTTCGCGGTCGGGGTAGTTCTCCTGGTAAATCTGCGTCAGGAGCGGAATGGCCACCGAGGAGGTCGCCATGGCCAGCATCGAGCCGATGACAAAGACCGCCTGAAACGGCGCGCTGGCCATGACGAGGAAGGTGATCGCGCCCAACGCCGCGAGGCGCGCGGCCGCGAAAGACACGGGCCAGCGCCGGGCCTCGACTTGCGTGACGATCCAGGGCGCGAGCACCAACCCCGCGCTCCCGCCGGCGGCGATAAGCGCCTTGCTCAACGCGCCGGCCTCGAACCAACGGACGGCAATGAGGAGCAGAAACGTTGCGCCGGCAGTCTCGATAATGCCGGAGGACAACGCGCGCCATCGTTCGTAGCGGTAGGTCAGGGCGGTGCGGCTGGCGTCAGGCATTGACCGAGACTAAAGGGCGATGGGGAGCGGGGCAAAATGTTTTCAACCGCCGGTTTCACGCCGGGCGCGAATCAAAGGAGGAAACATCGAACATTCAACATTCAACGCTCAACATCGAACATTCCGGCAACGACGATCCAGAGAGAAGTGGGTGTTCGATGTTGAATGTTGAGCGTTGAATGTTTCCGCAGCAACGCGCCGGATCAGAGATCGGCGCTCCACCGGTCACTTCCCCACCGGCGCGACGGGGAGATAAACCGTGAAGGTCGTCCCCTCGCCCACGCGGGTGTGGACGTGCAGGACGCCGCCGCCTTCCTTGATGAGCCGCTGGACGATGTTCAGTCCCAGCCCCGTTCCCTGTCGCGGCCCTTTGGTGGTGAAGTACGGCTCAAATATTTTCGGCAACACCTGGGGGGGGATGCCGGGGCCGTTGTCCCGCACGGACAACCTCACGAGCGGGTGGACATTGTGAAAGTTTTCCACGTTCAGCAGCCGCGTTTGCGGCGTGTCCTTGAACGCCGCCAAGTCCAACGCCTGGTGCAGCACCTCACCTTCGATGTCCACCTGACAACCGCGCGGCGAACATTGGAACGCATTGACGGCCAGGTTGAGCAGAATCTGAATCAAATCCGTGCCGTTGATCTTCACGCCGATGTCCTCGGCGAGCGGGTGGGCGGTGAATTGACTGTTTTGAACGCTCGGATGGACGCGCAGGAGATGGCTCAAGTCGTTGAGCAACTGGTTGACGCCGACGCGCGAGGCATCGTCCGACTGGCGGCGCAGAAAGCCGAGGTAGCGCCGCGAAATTTCAATGCAGTTGGTCACCTGGCGGGTGATGACCTTCAGGCGGTCCTTGACGAATTCGAGATCTTCAACTTCCAGCCGCGCGGCGTTGCTGATCCGCTGGTTCATGAGTTGAATGAACCCGGAGATGACCGTCAGCGGCCCGTTGATGTCGTGAATGATGCTGGCGTAGATGTCGCCCCGGGTCTGGGCGATCTGCCCGCTGATTTTCTGGCTCTGCAACTCGGCGAGCAGTTCCTGAAGTTTCTCGGCGTTGTTGTGGATTTCACCCTCCAAGGTGCGCCGCTGCATGGCCCCGGCCACGGCGGCGCGCAAAGTGGCCACGTCGAACGGCTTGTTGATATAATCGCAGGCGCGCAGGCGCAATGCGGAGCGCATCGTGTCCGTCGTCTCATAGGCCGTGATCATCACGACCTCGATGCCGGGGTCAACGTATTTGAGCCGTTCGAGGACTTCGATGCCGGACATGCCGGACATGCGGATGTCGCATACGGCCACATCAATTTTGTTATGCTGCGCGAGTTCAATGGCTGTGGCGCCGTCGCCGGCCATGAGAATATCGTAGTCGTCCTTGAAAATGACGCGAACCGATAGACGCGCGCCGTCATCGTCGTCCACGATGAGGAGCGTGCCACGGCGCTTGGGCCGCGAGGCGAACGACGTTGTGTCCGAAGAAATCGAAGCCGACATGGTCGTACTCTACCCGGCTTTCAAACGCCGACAAGCGCAAAGCGGGAAGGGGAAACGCCGCTGATTGATGTTCTGAATTGCCCGAATAGAAAACCCGAAAACAGGGCTGTCGTGGTGCGATCAAAAATGGTCAGGGCGGTGCGATCAAAAGTTGAATACGGCTTTGGTCTCATTGCCAGCCGGACGTTGTTCGATCGTCTCGCCAGTTGCTTCAGGGCGGATCGGGCTCTGCGGCGACGCAACCTGAGCGCCGCCTGAAGTCTGACATGCGGCCGGTCGGGTCGTCACGGGTGTTCGTGTAGCCGCGATAGATTTGCCCGGCTTCGGGCACGATGAATCCCGTGTGATGCACCGCCAGCAATTCGCGGCGCTCGTTGCCAATCACCGCGACAAGCGTAAAGGATGAAACGCCAGCGGCGTTCCATCACTCAGCCCAGCGATTCATCGCTGGGCTATGCTCTTTTGCCCTCCCCGGCTGATGAAGGCTTCCAGCAGTGTGCGCAACACCACCGCCTCATCCTCGCACGGGAGGCGTTTGAAATCCTGGCAATCCAAATCCACGGCCAGCAATTCGTCCTCGCGGATGCAACCAATCCCTCGCCCACGGGATGCCCTTCGCCCATCAAATGGGAGAAGGTGTCCGCAGGACGAATGCGGGCAACGGGAGTGGGTTTGGGAAAGGGGGCCCGAAGGGCGGGTGAGGGTTGTGGCGCTCATATTTACAGAGTCCGTCCGACAGGGCTCAATGATGCCTGACTCCGGGGTCAACGCTCAATTGGCCGTGATCCGATATACTACTCGGTGGCCAGAGAATTCGGCGGACGCGACTTCAACCATCCCGTTCCGATGCGGCATCGGTTTGCCAGACCGCTTAAGCGAGATGCCGGACGGTGCCAAAAGGGTGAAGCGCGTGCCTCGGCCGTTGAGGCGCAGGGAGGCGGTGTTCCCGGCCAGGCGGACCTCCGCATCTTCCAGACCATCCGAAACCAGCATCGGCCAGGTGACCTTCATTTTGCCGGTGTTGCCGGTGAGTTCGTCGGTGACGGTCACGCCGGACGGTTCCACCAGAATGGTTTGGGTGAGACGGATTGGGGCCGGACCTTTGCCATCGGACAAGCGGGTATAGCTCACGCGGAACCGGGTTCGGGCCGGTTCTTGTTCGAGGATTCCCACGGTCGGGGTAGGCGGGCTGAGTTCGGCGAGAGAACGCCATTGGCCGCCGGGCTCCTGCCATGCCGGGCCGGTGGCGATGTTCACGCCGGCGCCGGAATACAGCGGGGCGCAGCCATCGGACGGCCCGAGTTGCGGGTGACCGCCTTTGACATGGATGCGGAGCAAGCCGGTGGGATTGTATTTGTGGTCGCCCCGGATGTCGTATTCGACATAGGTGCCGCCCGCGTTGGCGAAGATCTTGCGAAACGGGTCGAGGATCGGAATGACAAAACCGCCGGTGTCCGCCGGGGCGGATTTCTCGGTCACGGAATCGTCGGCGAATTGCCAGGCCTGCGCGAGCATTGAGCAGGCGAGCATGTTGTAGCAGGTGTGGACGGAGTAGCCTTCGTACCCGTGCCGCGCCTCGATGGGATAGCGGTTCTTGACGATGTAGCCGGAGCCGTCCGGCCGAATCCACTGTTTGATCGAGCCGAGCGAAAGATGGGCGGCGCGTTTGAAGGCGCCGGCTTCCGCGTGCCGGCCAGCCTCCCCATAAGCGCGGGCCAGCAACTCGAAGGTGACGCATTGCTGGGCTTCGTTCCAGCTGTGGTGGCTGCTGCGATAGCCGGTGGGGAGTTCGCCAAACGGTGATTGCATAAACAGCGAGGTCCATGCGCCGCGCCACAACCATTCGCGGTAAGCCTCGAACTGTGCGCCGCGATAGCCGAGTTGCAGCACGCCGGCCAGGTAATGGCGCGGGAAATGGTCGTAGGGCAGCGGATTGCCCTCCTCGTTGTATTGGCCGAGCGAAGTGAAATTGGGACGCTGCCCCGACAAACTGTCCTCCACATAGTCCAGCGAGGTGAAGCCGGCGCGATGCCGGAGAAACTCGCCGGCGGTGTTCACAAGAGTCCAATTACCGGCGCGGCCCAGATAAGCCCGGTACAATTTCCTCGGCTCGATGGCCTGCAGGTGTGCGGCCCACACCGCCTTTCGTTCGGAGGCAGCAGATTTCTGGAACAACTCATAAGCAAACATCGCGGGCCAGGTGAAAAAATCACCGTGGCCACCCGCCGCCTCGCCCGAAGCCATGTCGGCCAGCGCCACATCCAGCGCCTTCATGCCGCTCTCAATGAGCGGGGCGTCTTTCGTCTGCCCGGATGCGGCGAGCGCCGCCACGCTGTGCGCGTAGCAGGGCGTCGCATAAAACTTCTCCATCTTTTCCACCGGATCAATGATGCGGCCCGCCGCATCTTGATACGGTTGCATGGCCCGGACCTGGCCCTCGATCACCCGCAAGTAATCCGCGCGGCTCAAGCCGGTGCTTGCAAACCCGCCGCCCGCCGACTGACGCTTCAGAAAGGTGTTGATCCCGTCGGCAAACGGATGGGCCGTGGCCGGCAAGGACCCGGCGCTGTTGGCGGCCGGAGGTAACAACGGGTTCTCCCCGGCTGCCCCGGGTTTCCCGATTTCCAACCGGCCGGCTTTCTGCAGTTGCAGGACTTCGCTGCCGGCGAGCAGAAACGTGCCGGTCACGTACTCGTGCGAATGCTCCGGCTGGACGGCGGCGGGCGGTCGCCAACAAGCTGGCCCCACCGAATTCTGCCTTCCGGGCTGACGCAGCTCGCCAGGCCCGCCCACGCTTTCTTCACCACCGGCAAATACGTGTCGTGGTCGAGCAAGTCGTTGCGAATGCCCCAGGCCATTCCGTAACAAAAGAAACCCGTGCCGCTGGTTTCGGGCATGGCGAATTCCTCCGCGTCGCCAAGATTCGGCCGCCACAATCCATCGGGTTGCTGTTGCTTCGCAATCGCCGCCGCCATCTGTTTGAACAATGCCTCATACTTCGGGCGGCTGGGATCGTTTGCGGGCAGACAGGACAGGATTCGAGGCAGGCTCCCAAAAGCCCAGCCGTTGCCGCGCGACCAAAACACCTTCTTGCCATTGGCGCTCGTTTTCCCGATGAATCGTTTGTCGCGATAGAACAGGCCGTCCGCCGTATCAAAAATCTCCGCATGAACGTCCCAGAAGAAAGCGTTCATCCAATCAAGGTATTTGGGGTCACCCGTTGCTTTGGCGAGCATCGCTAACGGCGGTGCGCCGACGTAGAGCGAGTCGGCGTAACGGACGCCCCCTTCGAGATACCAGACCTTCGCACCGCTCGGCGTGTTCGACCGACCGGAGTTTACCCACTGGATCAAGGGTTCAATCAAGGTATGGTTGGTTTTCAAGAAATAGAGTTCCAGGTAGGTCTGGGTGCAGGTGAGGACGTTGCCGCCGGATCTCTCGGTGCCCGGTTGCCACTTGTGCTCCTCACCCCAGCGCATCGCCTGATCGATGTAGCTATCGTCGCCCGTCGCCTGTCCCGCCGCCATGACCCCGGTGTACCAGGTGCCACGTTCCCAATTGCGGTTCGAACCCTTCATCACGGGATGGCCCGCCTGGTATTCATTCACCTTGCGCATCAGGGTGGCAATGACCTCCGGCGAAAATGGATCTCCCGTCTTCAGGGCCGAGGCGGCTGGGGCCTGGCTGTAACCGGCGAGGGGAATAAGGGCGGCCATCAAAATGGCACCCACTGTATTCAGGAGCGGCCAACGTGAGTTAACAGGATGAGTATGCTTGTTCATAAGATGTGAGCTTCGTTCCAATCATCGTCGTCATTATTTGCATGCCTTCGCTCGGTTAATCTAACGGGAAAGCGCGGCGGAATCTACCGGCTCCAAGATCGCGCCGCATAGAACCGCCTTTCCCGTCACGGGCGTCAGGCGGAGTTCGACCGATCCGGCATTGGGGAGGCTGACCGGATAGCTGAGTTCGACAGCGCGATTTGCGCCGCCAGCGCGCGTGAAAAGATCCACGCGATCGGGGGCGGGAGTGGATGCCGCCGCGACCTGTGCCAGAATCTTGCGCCAGTCGTGCCCGTCGTCGGAGACGAGAAACTCCACGCGATACTGGCGTCGGTCACCCTGAAACCAGGCGATGTCAATCTGCTCCAACGCGGTGTCAGATTTCAGCGCGAACTGAATCCAGTCATTCCTTCCGCGTGATGCCCAACGAGTGTCCTGCTGTCCGTCAAACGCTCGCGCCGCTTCGAATCCGGCGAGGGAGGCGGATGCCTGCGCGGCGACGTTTGTGGCGAGCGCTGGCGAAGCGATTTCGGTAATGCTGTTCCACTCGTTCTCCGCGCTGCCGTGACAAAGCAGGCGCAGCAACTTTGCCCGGACCGAATTGAATTGGTAACGCGTCGTTCCGCTCGCGGCGCCGACGCCAGCCGTGACTTGGACATCGAATACGCGCTGGCCGGCGGCCGTGGAAGCAGGGTCCAACGCGAAAAGTCGCAGCCGGTAATTCCCGGCAGGCAGCCGCGTCGAGTCGGCTTTGCGAAACAGGCCGGGCGAGAGGATCGGCTGCATGGACAATTCCAATGGCTTGCCCGACTCGATGCCGCTGCTGCAAAGCTCATTCGCCCCGCGAAGTGATTCGGGAACGACGAAGATTTCCGTGCCCGTTTCTTCCGCACCGAGCGTCTGCCAAATCTGATGGTCGGCCGAAAAATGAAACGTGAAACGGCCCGCGGATTGCGCCAGCGGATCGTGCTGAGTTGGTCCGAATCTGTAGCGGATCGGCTCCATGCCGAGCATTTGCCGGACTCGGATGATGTGGCTCAGCCAGCGTGTGTTCATCGAGACGACGAGTCCCTGTTCGCCCCGCGACATGCCGCCGATAGAGCTGAACCTTGCAAACTGTTCGATCACCGGTTCGGGGTGGCATCGCTCCATGAGCTTTCGCGCGCCAGCGAGATCGCCGTTCTTCAGCAGCTCCTGCGATTCCTGAAAGATTCCGTGCGTCTCGAAAAATGTCGCGATGAATTCTTCCAGCCCGCGATAGTAGTCCAATCTTGCGCGC
>JALOTT010000537.1 GCA_025457745.1 Verrucomicrobiota bacterium | reverse complement strand
GCGGCGAAGTGTCAGCGAAGAGCCTTTTGTCGCAGCGTCCGACGACGCCAATAGGTTCCTCTTCTCAAATCAAATTTCTAAGCTCGACAGGTTGCTAGTTTCCCGTCAATCCAACGTGGGTTGAGCCACTTTTGCCGTTGTTCGCTCTAAAACACTGATTTTCAGTCTTTTAGACGGCTTTTCTAGCATTAAAACGGCGGTTTTACGACTTGAAATCGTGATTTTCTGTCGCGCAGGGGCGCTTGCATACCGCGCAAACGCGCCGCTTCCTGATATTCGGCGAGGGCTTCGGGATGAAACTCAAATCTCATCGCGCCAGCGCCTGCCGCACCTGCGCCAGACCTTCTTCGCCATGAATCGTCTGCACGCGACCGCTGCGAACCTCATCAAGGCGGCGATGAGCTTCAGCCACCCAAAGCCGGTGAATGTAACCGTCCTCGGCGGGGTCAAGGCTCTCCACCAGACGGTCGGCCAGCAACGCGCGGGCTTCGCTCGGCAACGCCAGAGCTTCATCGGTGATTTGCTCAACGCTCATGATCGAACCGTAAGTCAAAGCCTGATGTCGGTCAAGCGCCCAGCAACTTCATCACCGCCTCGACTGCATTCTCGGCCTTCACGGCTTGCAGCGCGCCGTTGCGCGGCTTCAATTCCACTTCGCCCTTGGCCAGCGATTTCTCGCCGATGCTGATACGAATCGGGAAACCGACGAGGTCGGCGTCCTTGAACTTCACGCCCGGACGGTCATCGCGGTCGTCCAGGATCACTTCCACGCCTTGGGCCGTGAGTTCGTCGTGATAGCGCTCGGCGAGTTTCATGCCCACATTGTCCGGCGCCACGTTCAGCGGCGTGATGCAAACCTGATACGGCGCGACGGAAAGAGGCCAGATGATGCCGTCCTTGTCGTTGCTCTGCTCGACGATGGCTTGCAACGTGCGCGTGATGCCAATGCCGTAGCAGCCCATGACGGACGGCTTGCGCGCGCCGTCGGCGTCGAGAAAGGTGGCGTTGAGCTTCTCGCTGTATTTCGTGCCGAGCTTGAAGACGTGGCCCACCTCAATGGCGCGGCGAATCTTCAGCGGCTTGGCGCACTTGGCGCAGGGTTCGCCAGCCGTGACGGTCCTCAAATCAAACCACTGCGTTACCTGGATGTCGCGTTCGATGGAGACGTTGCGAAGGTGGAAGCCGTCCTCGTTCGCGCCGGTGGTCATCTCGTTCGCGCCGCGCAGCCGTTCGTCGGCGTAAATCTGCGGAGCGCCGGTCTCCTGACCGGCTCGTTGCGGATGGCTGCCACCGCCGGGCCGATCAGGAGATCGGCGCTCCAATGCCGTTGCCACCGCGCCGAGCGAACCGGGCTTCGCGCCAAGCGTAGCGACACATTCTTCCGGTGTCGCGGGCCGCGCGGCGACTGCGCCGATGCGCGCCATGAGTTTGGTTTCGTTCAACTGGTCGTCGCCACGCATGAGAATCAAAATCGGTTTCGAGTCGGCGATGTAAACGAGCGTCTTGATCTGGCGATTGGCCGGCACGCTGTAAGGGGCTTTGCTTAAAGCCTCGATGGTCACGACCCCGGGCGTGGCGAACTTTTCCACGGCCGCGCCGATTTCGCGGGCGGCAGTGTTGGGGATGCCGCTCGTTGCCTTCTCGATGTTCGCCGCGTAGCCGCAGCCCTCGCAATAAACGACCTCATTCTCCCCCGTTTCTGCCGGCACCATGAATTCGTGCGATAATTTCCCGCCGATGACGCCGGTGTCCGCCTCGACCGGAAACGTCTTCAACCCGCAGCGCGCGAAGATGCGCGTGTAGGCGTCATACATTTTCTGGTAGTTGACCTGCGAGGCTTCATCGTTCACGTCGAAGCTGTAGGCATCCTTCATGATGAACTCGCGCGCGCGCATCAAGCCGAAGCGCGGGCGGATTTCGTCGCGGAACTTGACCTGAATCTGGTAAAAGTTTTTCGGCAACTGACGGTAGGAATTGATTTCCGCCGCGACGAGCAGCGTGATGACTTCTTCGTGCGTCGGGCCCAGCACCCATTCTTTCTTCGAGCGGTCGCGGACTTTGTAAAGCACCTCGGCGGCGGTTTCGTAGCGACCGCTTTGCTGCCAGATTTCCGGCGGCTGGAGCGCGGGCATGAGGACTTCGATGGCGCCGGCGCGATCCATTTCTTCGCGGACGATCTGCTCGACCTTGCGCAGCGCGCGCAGGCCCAAGGGCAGGAAGGTATAAATCCCGCCGGCCAGCTTGCGGAGCAAGCCGGCGCGCAGGAGCAGTTTGTGCGAAAGGATTTCCGCCTCGACGGGCGATTCCTTCAGCGTGGGAATCAATGTTTGGGTCCAGCGCATAAAATCAGCGGTAAAATTTACGAATGATCTCCCGCGGAGAAACTATCAAAGGCACGGGCAAGTCAAGTTCCCGGAACAACAAACCGAGCCGGGTCGAGCACGCCGCGCCGCCTCTTCCGCAATTCCTTCCTGCACGGAATTAAGAATCGCCGGAGATAAATCCCAACGCGAACGCAACCCGGTCAATGCCGCAGCGGCAGTCTGTCGCGCCTCTAAAATGGGGTCGTTAACCGATTTGTAGGCCAACTCCAGAAGTACCGTGCGAGAAACCAGAATCTGAGCAGGACGCATCCGGGCTTTCACCACGGCCAGCGCGTCCACGGCATCGTCATTCCCCTCAGCCAGCAGGATGGGGAAATTTGTGTCAACGGCTACGAGCGGTGGTTTTTGCATCGTGGCCGTAAATCATGGCGAGCGCCAGGTCGTGGTAACGTCGGCGTTCCTCCTCCGGCAGCTTGTTGCACGCCTGCCGCGTCCGCTCGCAGGAAGCGAGGATTTCGTCGCGCTCTTTGTCTTGCTGTTTGGCGGACTTTTTCTTCATCGCGGTAAATATGACATGTTCCCGCCACCCCTGCAATACTTTGGATTTCCTTTACCGTATTGACCAGCGGCGTCTTTGAATCCGCAATTCCGCCGGGCAAGCGTATCGCCAGTGTCGTGGTGCGATCAAAGTTGGAAAAGTGAGCCTTTGTTGAGAGTTGCTGTTGCCGCTTGCAAACTTTGGCATGAAGCTTGACGAGCTTCTGCGGAGGATAGGGC
>JALOTT010000536.1 GCA_025457745.1 Verrucomicrobiota bacterium | reverse complement strand
CCCGTCTTGGCCAGCGTCAGCCGATAAGGCCCCGAGCCCGACCAACTCGCCGTGAAATCGCCGGCCAGCACCAGGAAGGTGCCCGTGTTGGTCGCCCGGATGGCCACCTCCGCTCCATAGGCGGTGTCCACGTTGCCCAGCAACAAACCGGTGGGACCATAGATCCGAACCTGCGGATTCAGTGCGCTCCCGAAATTCGTTTCACCCATGCGAACCACGATGGCGTCGCCATTCGTTGCGGCCACAGTCCACACATCCAGGTCCCCCACGTTGATCGTGCCGGTGTGCATCAAACCATTTGTCATCGGCCCGCCTTCATCGCCGGGTGCCACCGCGACAGCGGCGCCCGTCTTGGCGAGAGTCAGACGGTAACTGTTGGTCTGAGTTCCTGCATTGTCACTGACCACAACGGTGAACGTCCCGCTGTTGGTTGCCGTGATCGCGATCTCGGCTCCCACTGTCGTAGCGCTGGTTCCCAGCAAGGTTGCGGTGGGGCTGAACAATTGGATTTTTGGCGCAAACGCGAGGTTGGCCAGTTCTCCTACGCGCACCACGATGGCATCCCCGGCGGTGGCATCGAACGTCCACGAATCGGAATCGCCCGCCGGCGAGATGGTGCCGGTGTGCATCCAGCCGTTTGTGAGGGCGCCCTGGGCCGATGCTGAGGAGGCAAGAAACAATGGCCCCATCGCCAGGGCCAACCAGATTGCGGCGTGCGTCACAATGGATTGCAGAGGTGCGGGATGCTGGACAACCGGGATCTGGGGCGCAGCGTTGCTCCGAGGATCTGGCGCAGGGCACATGAAGATATTCAACATATGAGACGCACTCCTTTCTGTGGAAGGCACCTGGGGTGCCGGGGTTTGGTTGACAAGCCAACGCCCGGCAGTCGCCGGCGGGTTCCATCACGTCACCCCGTTGGTTCGATTGCCAGCTTCATACTCCAAGCAAAATCAATAGTCAACATCGCTTTTGCTTAACTATCCGCATGCACCCGCTGATCTCCGGGGGAGGCACTGAGCGAGGTCCCCGTGCGCGACGTTGCCGGAGTTGTCCTGTGGTTAGTACGCCGGGGAAACGAGGCGATAGAACCGCACCGGATGTTGTTGGAGCTGATCCGTGTGCAGTGCGGTGCCCAATCCCTCCAGTGTGGCGGGTGTCGTTATGTTGGTGACCTTCTGCCAGTTGGCAGGAATGAGACTCTCTGTGGCTTCCAGCGTATAGGTTTGACCTGGCATCGCGTCGAGGAACAGAAAGGCCTCGTGGCCGGACAGTTGGAGATCCAGGCGGGGGGCCTCAGATGCGAGGAGCGGGGCCAGCGAAGGCTCCAGACCTGCGGCCCGGAAGAACCCTGAAGGCAGGGAGAGCGCCTGCGGCGTGAGGATGGTCTTTGCCTCGGTCGGGGTCAGTGAAAGCACGGCGGCCCATGAATTGGAGCCGCCGAGGGCGTCCTGGCGCTCAAGCTGGTATTCAGCGCCAGGCCGGGCATACAAAAGAATCACCATCTGACCGTTGGTCAGGCCGGGTGTGTCCAGGATGGGTTCGATGCCGATGACAAACACGCGGCCCGGTGTCACCCGTCCGGAGTTGAGCGGCACGCCGGTGGATCGCAGGCCGGTGACGCTCACGCCCTCGAGCTTGATGACGGCTGAATGCTCATTGGACAGGGTGCCGAATGACAGGTGCGCCAACTGGAGGTCACCCTGCAACGTGCCTCCGGGCAGGCTGTTGAATTCCAGCGCGTATTCGTTGGAACCGATGGAAGACAGCGAGGCCCCACCGACCGCGGGCGCCAGCGATTCGAGACCGAGGTCGGTCAACCGATCCCCGCTCAGCCGGACGACGGCGAGGATATTGGTCAGGTCCGCGCCCGAGTGCAGGGTCAGCGGAAGGTTCGTGCTGTCGCCTGACAACAGGTGAGTGGTGCCGAGGCCCAGATCAAAATCCGGCGCCGAATCGAAGACCACCACCGAGAAGCTCTGTGTCGTCGACAACGGCGGTTGCCCGTTGTCGGTCACCCGGATGCGGATCAGGTTGGTTTGACCTCCTTGAATCGCGGATGGCGTCCAGGTGAACACGCCGTTGCTGGAAACGATGGCGGCCCCGGACGGGGCGCCGCTGACCAGGCTGAAGGTGAGCTGCTGCACAGGAAGATCCGTGTCGCTGGCTACCGCCACCAGGCTGAGCAACTGTCCCTCGCTGACACTCTGGTCGCTGATCGGTTGGAGCACCGGCGCGGCATTGGTCTCCTGCACCACCACGGTCAGGCTTTGGGTGGCGATCAACGGCGGAATGCCGTTGTCCTGGACGTGAATGGACAACACGTTGGTGGAAGGACCCTGGGCCTCGCCCGTGACCCACGTCAACTGCCCGCTGATGCTGCCCAGCAGAACCCCGGACGGGGCGCCGGCCCCCAATGAAAACGTCAACGGATCGCCGTCGGGATCGGATGCCGACATGTTCACCACGAGCGTCTCTCCTTCAATCAGGGTTCGATTGGTCAGTGCCGCCAGGTTCGATTGGTCAGTGCCGCCAGGATCGGCGCCTGATTGGTCAACGAGACGATGGTCTGCGTATCCGGGGTCAGGGGCGCCGCCTCCCGGTTGCCGGCCTGATCGATGGCGATGCTGTAGAACGCGTAGGTGCTGCCGAACGTGCCGGGATAGACGGCGGTGGTGCCGGCCGCGGCGGCGAGCCATCGTGTGAACGCCCCGCTGTTTTGGCTGACGTAGAGGTCGTAATAGGCGATGGCGCCACCCGGATCCTGGCCGGACCAGTGAACAGGAATGTTCTCGCGGCTGTCGGCGGGCAGCAACGCCACGACGCTCGTGGGCGGCGTGGTGTCCGGGGCGGGCAACGCTTCGTAGGTCAGGGTGTAAATCCCCGTGCTGTCATCGTCCAGGAGATGGAGAATGTTCTCCTTCACCGGGCGTTTGCCCAGTCCGTGGAAGGTGCGGTCCGTGACCCAGACGTTGGTCTCCACGCCGATC
>JALOTT010000141.1 GCA_025457745.1 Verrucomicrobiota bacterium | reverse complement strand
ATCTCGTACAACACGTTGTCGAGATCGTACAGGGTATCTACCACCTTGCGGAGGTAGGCTTCTTGGTGAGCAAGCACGGCCGGGTTGTGCAGGCTGTGCAGCGATGGGGCGGACTCGTTATCCCAACCCGAGTAGGGGATGACTTCTGGAACCAGCCGGTAGCGGAATGCCAGGTCCTTGATGCTTGAATTGGTCTGCGGCGCTTTTTCGGACGCGGCGCCGCTCAAAGCGCGGACGTAGGCGAAAACGTAATTGCTTTGGATGAGGAGTTGATCGTTATAGACGTATTTGGGCGTGCTCAACAATCCGATGATTCGAAAGCCGTTGGTAATCTCATAGCCGAGGGGTTGGGTCTGCGTATAGCGGATCTGCCCAGAGGCACCCGTCACATAATTGTTGGACGTGATGACGATCTCTTCGACGTAATTCGTCAGATCGTCCAAACCCTGCGCTCCGTTGCGGATGGCTTCCATCCAATAGGCCGCGTCCTGGTTGATGATGGTTTCCTGCCGGTTGTTTTTTTGCGCGTCCATGCCGATGGGCAACACGCCGATGATGGCCACGAGCGCAAAGCCAATGATCGCCAGGCTGATGGCAATCTCGACCATGGTGAACGCGGATTCCTGCCGACAGGTAGGGCGCGGCAGTCCACTGCGCGCCGCTCCCTTTTCCACCGCGAACGGCGCGCACGGAGCGACGCGCCCTGCCGCAGGACATTCGGATAAAAGGTTGCCGGTCAGTTTCATCTGAATTCCTGCCTTTCCAAACGCGCCCGCCCGGTGAGCCAGTCAATGTGAACCAAAGTGAACGCGTTGGTGCTGTTGCCGGCTGGCGTCTCGGACACCGTAGGCGGCGCCGCAAGGGCCGTTTTGCCGGCGTCGCGCACGTAACCGACCGCGCCGCGCGCCAGCGGGATGTACTCATCAGTGCCGGACGTCAATTGGCCCAGATAATTGAAGGCCAGATAGGGCAGAGGCACGTAAGGTCTGGCTGTAGGGTACAGCGCCGCGTCTTCCGATGGGAACGGGATGTTGTTCGTAACACTGAAGCCATAGACATCGAAGGAACGGTTCGCGGCGACATCGGGGTCAGTGATATGGGTGAAAGTGTTGCGCGGATTAAACTTGAACTGCGGGATGATGGCGCCCTCGGGCAACGTGTGCCAGCGCGAGAGGTAGCTCGGGAACGTTTGGCCGGGCTGGTCGCCCGCGCTGCGCAAACTCACGAACGCATAAGCCGTGAGCTGTTTGTCGAAGAGCCGCTGGGCTTTGGCTGTCTCGTTGCCCGGAAGGTTGGCGTAACCCGGATTGGGAAGATTGTTAAAGGTCGGGTTGTTCCAGAATCTTTCCGGACAAAAGACCATGTAAACCGTCGTGTGCTGGCTGATGGCCAGTTGCCGGGCGCGGCCCACGTCGTCGAGCAACTGGCGGGAGCCCGCGAGCATCGAGTCGGCCTTGCGAAAGCTGGAGAGGGTGGGCATCGCGATGGCGGCGAGGATCCCGATGATGGAAATCACCACCAGGAGTTCAATCAGCGAGAAAGCTGAATTATGGGCAACGGGTTTCACAGGTTTACTGCCAGCTTAGGATGTTGTCCTTGTTCACGCCCTTGTTTGCCTTGCCATCTGGCTGGTTTAAAAGATTCGGATTTGCCTGCTTGTCCGGACCGAAAGACCAGACCATGACCGGGCCGTTATACTCGAATTCATCAAGGTTCGCGGTGGGGTTGAACAGCCCGTTAAGACCGGTCTGGCCGCTATCTTGCGACACGCTGGTCCGGGAATAAAACGCATCCCGGCAACGGTCGTTGTAGCTCAAATCCATCGAGATGACATAGGGTTTGCCCCAAGGATCGCGATATTCACCGTCCGTGCCCACACCCGGAGTGGTCATATCGCTGACTGTTTTGGCATTGAGAAAACGATGTCGTTGTGGATTCGAGACGTGATCCTTGTTCGGAGTGGCTGCGCCGTTGCCGTAGTATTCGGCATCCATAAGAACGGCGATGATAGCCGCGTTCGTCGCGATACCGACAACCGTGGTCAGTTGCACCGCCGGAGGGATGAAACCCGCCGACCCAAAAGTCACATCATTGCCTCCTGCCGGGATATTCGACGGGACGGGAAACCGGCCATTGTAGGTGGATTCGTATTCCTTGATGGCCAGGATGAGGTTATTGATTTCCGTTTTGGCCCGCGTTTTTTGAGCCTGGATTTTGGCCCGGCTCAGGGCCGGCAGCAGCATGGCGGCCAGGATGGCGATGATGCTGATGACGACGAGGAGTTCAATGAGGGTGAACGCCCGGATCGAATGGCGTCCACGAGGGAGTGAGGTTTTCATAAATTTGAATCCCAAGTTGCGGGAAGGTTGCCTGCGGCCAAGGTGCTTGCGATGCGCGCGACCCCAATCCCCGGCGGCCATGCGCCAGCCATGCAATTGCCGGACCAAGGGAACAACCAGCCCCGTGACCGGCCACGCGCAATCCTGCCAACTCATCGGCACGAGTGTCCCGGTGACTGATCCCGGTTGAATGGCAGGTGTCATAAAGCGGCAATTCCTTTCGTGTATCATGGCGTGCCAACCAATTGCGGTTGCTTGCTCCAGTTGCTGACGCGATTGGTTTTTCCACCGATCAGAACATCCACCCACAAGTCGTAAGACCCCGGGTTGTAGGTCGGGTTTGAGGAAACATAGCGCCAGGGGTTGAGCCCGGGGTTCGCGGGCACGGGTTGATAGGGCGAGTTGACGGGCCAAGGGACGGAGCACGCCAACAGTCTGACACCGGCTGAAATCTCACCATATTGTCCGGGCTTGAGACTTTTCAGGAAATTCTCGGCCGGCACAGCGTCGTCCCCGCCTCCACCCCTGGAACAATTGACAAAACCGCCGACACCCGCACCGAAGGTTGTAGCCACCGCGTTCGTGCCTAACCTGGCACTGCCATCGAGTGTCTGAAAGCCCCACGGCGGAAGATTGATGAAAACAGTTCCGGACAACTCGAAGTAAAGTTGATTGGTAATAGGCCCGTTTGGACTATCAGGAGGATAATGATTGTACTTCGCCTTGTAGGAATCAATCGCCGTTACGACTTGCTCCAATTCCGTTTGAGCCTTGGTGATGGTCGCGCGTTTCTTTATTGAGGCAACAACGGGGAAGATCAGGGCCGCTAGCACCCCGATGATCGAGATGACCACGATCATCTCAATCAAAGTGAACGCGGATTGTTTGCGTGTGACAGGCTGGGTCGGGTTCGTCATAAGCTTTGTCATTTCATCGCTCGCGGACTTCCTGTTCCATCCGTTCGCTGAGCCACTGTTTGATCATGCTTTGGTAATTTAGGAATCGGGACCGGGCGAGCCGTTTGATGCGGGCCAACATGCGCGGGTCTATGCGCAGCGTAATGGTCACGGACTCGGAACCCTCGCTGCTGCCCGCGACCGCCGCTTCCATCAGCCGCAAGTCAGGCCGGTTCTCCGCCCAGAAGTCCGCTTCGGCGCTTTCACTGTCGAAGATCGGCACTTCTTCCCATGTGGCCATCGAGCGCATATTCAAAATCCCGACACAATCATTTCCGTCTCGTGCTCATTGAGACAACGTTTGATCCATCTTCCGCTGATAGAAGAACCGTTCTTCCGGTTCGAGCGGGCGCGCGTGCAGAACCCGGACTTGTTTTCCGTTGGTTCGATACACACTAAAGATCCCGATGCCCGACGCCGACACGCCCAGATTGAAAAACCGCGCCTGAACCGCGAACCGGCGCGAGTCTGGCAACAAGCGTACCGCAAACGGATCTTCAAACGATTCTTCGACTTCTCGCTGGCTCAAAGAACTATCCAACTCGAAGGGTGGATTATTCCAATCAAACTCCATATCGAGCTAACTGCAAATAAAACGCCCATACAATGTCGTTACAATGTATTTACTCATGAATCGCCTTGAGTGTCAACAGATTTCTGTAGTTTTTTTACTGAAAAGCTGGCCGCCGATTCGGTACGGCGACCACAAGAACCCGGAAAAGCCCGATGACTTCGCTTAATCTTTATCTTTGTCGCCCTTGCCGCCTGACTCACCGACCCGGTTCATCAGTTCGATCAAAGGCAGAAACATCGCAATCACGATGCTGCCGACGATCAGACCCAGGAAAATAATCATGATCGGTTCGAGCAACGACGTCATCGCCGTGACCGCATTGTCAACCTCTTCGTCGTAATTGTCGGCGATCTTGAGCAGCATTTCGGGAAGGGCGCCAGTTTGTTCGCCCACGTCCACCATGCTGATCACCATGGGAGGAAAAACGGCAGACGCTTCCAGCGGGGCGGTGATGGTTTCGCCTTCTTTGACGCTTTCGTGAACGGCGCCGACCGCGTTGCTGATGATGACATTGCCCGCCGTTTCTTTCACAATCGTCAATGCTTGCAAAATCGGCACGCCGCTGCTGATCAGCGTCCCCAAGGTCCGCGTGAATCGGGAGATGGCCACCTTGCTGACGACGGGGCCGAGAACCGGCATTTTGAGTTTGAACTTGTCGAACGCATGCCGTCCAAATTTCGTCCGGACGAAAATCAGAAACAGGATCACGACGACAGCCACCACCGATCCCGTTACGACGATGTGATTGGCGATGGCATCGCTGATTCCCATAACGAACTGGGTGAACTTGGGCAATTGAGCGCCTTCCAACATGCCGGTAAACACCTCCTTGAACTTGGGAATGACATTGACCATCAGGATGTAAACGATGGCGACGGCCACGATCATCACGGCCACGGGGTAAAACATCGCCGCTTTCACCTTGCCCTTGATCTTCTGCGCTTTCTCCATGAACTCCGCCAGACGCGTCAGGACGACTTCCAAAACGCCGCCCAATTCGCCGGCCTTGACCATGTTGACGAACAGGCGGTTGAAAACCTTGGGATGCTGTGCCAGCGCCTCGGAGAAAGTGCTGCCGCCTTCGATGGCCAGCGCCAGTTCGGCGATGATGGACTTGAGCGTCGCGTTCCGTTCCTGTTTTTCAAGGACGCGCAACCCGCGCAGCAACGGCAACCCGGCGTCAATCAGCGTCGCCAGTTGCCGGGTGAATGTGGTGAGGACTTTGGATTTCACCCTGCCGCTCAGGCCGGGGATTTTGATGTTGATATTGACGTTGATGCCGGACTTCTTGCCCGATGTTTTGCCTGCTG
The DNA here is from genome assembly GCA_025457745.1 of Verrucomicrobiota bacterium. Lineage (GTDB taxonomy): Bacteria > Verrucomicrobiota > Verrucomicrobiia > Limisphaerales > JADLHS01 > JALOTT01. Next base: position 3,697 of record JALOTT010000141.1, on the reverse strand, counting down.
CCTTTGCCTTTTTGTCCGGCCTGTCCTTGACCTTGTCAACTTCGACGATCTTCGTCGGAAACAGTCCCATCTCCTTGACCCGGCCAATGGCTTCATTCTGGCTGGCGACTTCAAGGGTGCCCTTGGTCTCCTTGCCTTTTTGGTCCATCGCCACGTAGCTGTACTTCGGCATAGCAAATTCTTTGGTCAGGTATATTTCACAATTTCCTCAATAGTCGTATCACCGTCGAAGATGCTGCGCAAGCCGTCTTCCCGCAGCGTGACCATGCCGAGTTCCACGGCCTTCTGGCGCAAAACCACCGTGGGCGCCCGTTCGTTGATCATTCCGCGGATAGTGTCATTGACGACCAGCAATTCAAAAATACCCTTCCGTCCCCTGTACCCCGTGTCATTACAGGTCGAACAGCCCCGCCCATAATAAAAAATTTTGTCCCCCAGATCATGCGGTGAAAGGTTCAGCAGTGCCAACTGGGTTTCCGTCGGCTCGAACGGGGTGCTACAATTCTTGCATATCCTGCGGACCAGCCGTTGTCCGAGCACGGCCATCAGGGTGGAGGAAATCAGAAACGGCTCCGTGCCCATGTCAATCAAGCGGGTCACGGCTCCGGGCGCGTCATTCGTATGCAGCGTGCTCAGGACGAGATGGCCCGTCAACGACGCTTGGATGGCGATCTGCGCCGTCTCCAAGTCGCGCACTTCGCCCACCATGATGATGTCCGGGTCCTGGCGCAGGAACGAACGCAGCGCCTTGCTGAACGTCAGGCCCATCGCCTCGTTGATGGCCACCTGCATGACGCCTTCAATGTCGTATTCGACCGGGTCTTCCGCCGTGAGAAGTTTGGAGTCAATCGTGTTCACCCGCCGCAGACACGAGTAAAGCGTCGTCGTCTTGCCGCAACCCGTCGGTCCGGTGACGATCAGAATGCCGTTGGGCAGTTGAATGGCCTGGTTCACATAATCCTGGATATATTTCGGGAAACCGAGGGATTCCAGTTCTAGGTTCACGGTGGACCGGTCCAAAACGCGCAACACCACCGACTCCCCAAACTGCGTGGGCAGGGTGGACACACGCAAGTCAATGGACCGGTTGCCGAGCGGAAAATTCACGCGTCCGTCCTGGGGCAGGCGACGCTCGGAGATGTTCAGGTTCGCCATGACCTTGATGCGCGAGATGACCGGCAGCGCCAGGTGCTTGGGCGGCGGCGACATTTCGTAAAGCGCGCCATCCACGCGGTAGCGGATGCGGAATTCGTTTTCGAACGGCTCGAAATGGATGTCGCTTGCCCGGTCCTGCACCGCCTGATACAAGACCAAGTTCACATACTTGATGATCGGCGCTTCGTTGGCGAGGCTGGCTACGATGGCTTCGTCATCCATGTCGGCGCCAAGCGCGGTGACTTCTTTTGCGATCTCTTGGTCCGCGCCGAGTTCCTTGAGGATGTCGCCAATGTCGGCGCTTTCCTGCTCGCCGTAGTACTTTTCGATCGCCTGCCGAACGTCCGCCGGATTCGCCACGACCAGTTGGATGTCCTTCTTGACCACAAAGCCAAGTTCATCCGTTTTGCCGGGATCGAGCGGGTCCACAAACGCCACGCGTAGCGTGCCGCCGGAAGTTTCGATCGGCAGGCACTGATACAGCTTTGCCGTCTTGCCGGGAATCTGGTTTAGCAACTCCGGCGGCAAATCCCGGTTGCGCACCGACACCACCTCCGTCCCCAGGTAGTTGGCCATCGCCTGGAGGATCGCATCCAGGTCCATCATGCCGAAGTCCTGCAGGATCTGAATGACCGGCGTGCCACTGCGTTTGAATTCCGCAGCCACCTCCTCGTACTGCAAGTCGTCCACCAGACCTTGTTCTCGGACGAGCGATAACAGCGGATTTGAAATTTCTTCCGGCATAACAACGGGTTTAAACTTTGCCCGGCTTCACCACGTCGCCCGCTTCGGCGCCGACGGCCTGCGCCAGTTCCAATTCCTGCAACTTCTGCTGAATGGTCACCGGGTCTTGCGACTTGGTGATGACTTCTTCGCGCGCGATCATGCCCGCCATGTATTTGTCCAGCAGGAAGCTGTCCAGCGTCACCATGCCCCACTTCGCGCCGGTCTGAATGTCCGATTGGATGCGGAACGTCTTGTTGTCGCGGATCAGCGCGGCGATGGACGGCGTGTTGACCATGATTTCAAACACCGCCACGCGACCGGGCTTGTCCACCCGCGGGATCAGCAATTGCGAGATGACCGCCTGCAACACGGTCGAAAGCTGGATGCGAATCTGTTCCTGTTGGTTCGTTGGAAACGCGTTCACGATACGGTCAATGGTCTTGGCCGCGCCCGTTGTATGCAGCGTGCCGAATACCAAATGCCCCGTCTCCGCCGCCGTGATCGCGGCGTCCATCGTTTCCAGGTCGCGCATTTCCCCCACCATCACCACGTCCGGGTCTTGCCGCAACGCGCGCCGCAACGCTTCGGCGAAGTTGGGCACGTCCACGCCAATTTCGCGCTGCGTCACCAGTGCCTTCTTGTGCTTGTGGTAATACTCGATCGGGTCTTCGATGGTGATGATGTGGGCCTCGTCGCGTTCCTCATTGATGATGTTGATCATCGAGGCCAGCGTGGTCGTCTTGCCCGAACCGGTCGGTCCGGTCACCAGCACCAGCCCGCGAGGTTTGTAAAGCAGTTCCTTGGCATACGGCGGCAGGCCGATTTGTTCCATGGTCAGCATTTTGGCGGGAATCTGCCGCAGCACCAGGCCGAAATTCCCCTTCTCCTTGAACACACTCACGCGAAACCGCGCCAGCTCCCCGAAAGCAAAACCGAAGTCCGACCCGCCCCGCTCGCGCACGTGTTGAATGTGGTCTTCCGACGTGATGCTGCGCATCAACTCATCAGTGTCGTCGGAACTCAGCACCGGCCCCTCCACGCGGTGCAGGATGCCATGCACGCGAATCGTCGGCGGTGTGCCCACGCGGATGTGGAGGTCGGACGCGTTCTCCGACACCACCATCTGCAACAAATCGGACATTGAATAGGACATAGTTTATTGGAGTGAAGAATGAAGGATGAAGAATGAAGAATTCATTTCAAACCCAACGCACGAACTGGTTTCTTCATTCTTCATTCTGCCTTCTTCATTTGTTTATGCCTCGTCGCCCACCGTGGCCCGGATGACTTCGTCCGGCGTGGTGATGCCCGCCAGGACTTTCCGCACGCCGTCTTCGCGCAACGACCGCATGCCCATTTCCCGCGCCCGCGCGCGCAGGACCGACGACGGCACTTTTTCGTAAATCAACTTCCGCGCTTCGTCATCAATCACGAAAATTTCAAAAATCCCCATGCGGCCGCGGCATCCCGTGTTCGAGCAATCGGCGCAACCCCGGCCCTTGAGGAAGGTCGCTTTCCCGGTCTGGGCCGGATCAATGTTCAGCGCCCGCAACTCCGCGTCCGTCGGCGCATAGGGCTGAGCGCATTTCTTGCACACCTTGCGCACCAGCCGTTGGGCCATCAGCGCGCGCGTGGACGACGCCACCAGAAACGGCGTCACGCCGATGTCAATCAAGCGCGTCACGGCGCTTGGCGCGTCGTTGGTGTGCAACGTCGAGAACACCAGGTGGCCGGTCAACGACGCGTTGATGGCGATCGAGGCGGTTTCCATGTCGCGAATTTCCCCGATCATGATCACGTTCGGCGCCTGGCGCAG
>JALOTT010000535.1 GCA_025457745.1 Verrucomicrobiota bacterium | reverse complement strand
GAGCGGATCGCACTGGCGGGTACGCCCATTCGGATCAGGCCGGAAGAGGTTGCCTTGCAAAACGGTGCCAGCGTCACGCTGAACGGGATCGCGCAGGGCCGGATTGCGGACCGCGTGACCGAGATCCTGGCTGCACACGGCTTCACGGACGTCGTGATCGATGCAGGCGAGTTGCGTCTTCCGGGGACGCACCGCCGCGCCGTGGGCATCCCGGCGGCCAAAGCGGCCGTGTCGGTGGCCGGTGTCGCCATTGCCACCAGCGAACCGAAAACACTGGTGTTCGACCCCACGTCCTTCCGGCATCACCTGATCGATCCACGCACGGGAGAGAGCCCGCGGCATTGGCTCAGCCTGTCGGTCTTTGCGCCCACCGCCGAAATGGCCGACGCGCTATCAACAGCATTTGTAATTCTACCACATGAGGCCGTAGCCGATCTTGTCGCCTCCATCGGCGGGATCGCCGTGATCGGCGCCGACGCCAAGGATCGCGTGCGCCGTATGGGGGATCTGCGGCTCACCGGGGCAATGGGACCAGTCTGATGGCGCAACCTCCTTCAACATCAAGCGCAGCCACCGTCGACATAAACGTCCGCGGCACCTGTTGCGGCCTGGCGGTATTGTGCGTTGCGGCATGTCTGATCGCCGTCATGACGGTGTTCGCGGTCGATGCTGCGCGGGTCGTCATCGGCCAGGGAGCCTATGCAGCAGGGACCGCCGCCGGCTGGCCGGCCGGGCCGGAAGAGATCGAACCGGGTATCTAGCCTTGTCCGGCATGTGTCTGCCGATCCGCCCGCAGACCAAAGTCGGCCCGTCCATCCCCTCAGACCGAGCCGAAAATCGTCCCGGCCTTGCCTTTCGTTAAGTGGCGTCACCCCCAGCTGGGCAACAGTGCTTTCAAAGCACGCAGCCTGTTGAGGGGAGCAAACGCCGATGCAAGAAGTCATGTCAAAGGCCATGGCGCGGAATATTTTCTTTGGAGGATCACTGTTTTTCTTTGTGATTTTCCTCGGCCTGACCGCCCACAGCCATTGGTACATCGTCACCAAATCGACCGCATCCATGCCGCTGACTGACTCGGTGGCGCGTGGAAAACGAGTCTGGGAGGCCAACGCTTGCATCAATTGCCACAGTCTCCACGGCGAGGGGGCCTACTTCGCGCCGGAGGTCGGCAACGTGATGACGCGATGGGGAGTGATCGACAAGCCGGACGATGCCTTTCAAACGCTGAAGGGCTGGATTGAGGCGCAACCGAGCGGCTTGCCAGGCCGCAGGCAAATGCCGAGGTTCAATCTCACCGATGAAGAAATTCGCGACCTCAGCAACTTTCTCATCTGGGCCGACAAGACCGACACCAAAGGCTGGCCGCCGAATGATGCTGGCTGAGATCGCTTCCGGGAGACTGATTCAATGAAATACGAAAGCCAAAAAATCGCCTACGCCTACTTTCTGACTGCGATGCTGTTGTTCATCGTTCAGGTGTCGGGTGGTTTGCTCGCCGGCTGGGTCTATGTTTCGCCCAACACGCTGTCTGAGACCCTACCATTCAACATCATTCGGATGCTGCACACCAACTCGCTGATCGTCTGGCTCCTGCTCGGATTCTTCGGGGCAGCATATTATCTTGTTCCTGAGGAGGCGGAGCGCGAGATACATTCACCGCAGCTCGCATATATCCAGCTTGCCATCCTCGTTCTCGGTACACTGGGGGTCGTCGTCACGTACATCTTTGATCTTTTCCAGGGCAATCTTCTACTTGGCAAGGACGGGCGCGAATTTCTCGAGCAGCCGCTTTGGGTGAAGATTGGCATCGTCGTTGCAGCACTCATTTTCCTTTACAACATATCCATGACCTTCCTCGGCGGCCGCAAGACGGCCATCACGACCGTTCTTCTGATCGGTCTGTGGGGCATCGCCCTGTTCTTCCTCTTCGCTTTCTACAATCCGCACAATCTCAGCCTGGACAAGATGTACTGGTGGTATGTCGTGCACTTGTGGGTCGAAGGCGTGTGGGAGCTGGTGATGGCCTCGATCCTCGCCTTCCTCATGCTCAAGCTCACGGGCGTTGACCGCGAGGTCGTAGAAAAGTGGCTTTATGTAATCGTCGGCACGTCGCTCTTCACCGGTATCCTCGGAACGGGCCATCACTACTACTGGATCGGAACACCGGGATACTGGCAGTGGATCGGCTCGATCTTCTCCAGCCTCGAGGTCATCCCGTTCTTCCTGATGATGGTCTTCAGCTTTGTCATGGTCTGGAAAGGCCGGCGCGACCATCCCAACAAGGCAGCGCTGCTATGGTCGCTCGGCACGACGGTGCTCGCGTTCTTCGGTGCCGGCGTATGGGGCTTCATGCACACGCTGCACGGCGTCAACTACTACACGCATGGGACACAGATCACCGCGGCCCATGGCCATCTCGCGTTCTTCGGCGCGTATGTGAGCCTCAACCTCGCAATTTTCACATATGCCTTCCCGTACCTCAAGAATCGCGATCCCTATAACCAAGTGCTCAATATGGCGAGCTTCTGGCTCATGGCCGGCGGCATGTCGTTCATGACGTTCGTGTTGACCTTTGCCGGTGTCGTGCAAAC
>JALOTT010000534.1 GCA_025457745.1 Verrucomicrobiota bacterium | reverse complement strand
GACGCCGCGTAGCTTTCGACGACCTTGAGTTCCGCTTCCGTCGGCAATCGGGAGAGGATGCCCAGATACAGGCCCGTGGCCATCTCGCGCGGGGTCTTTCCGTCCTGGGTCTGGTATTGGATCATGCGGCTCTGCTCGATCTTGCGCTGGATGTGGATCGAGTTGAGCAGGTGCAGGCGTTGAGCGGCGGTGGGCCGGTTGGCGCGCTCGGATTCCATCCCGGTGTCGCGCGGCGGCCGGCCGAACAGTTCGAGGAACGAGCTGGTGATGCTGCCGTCCGGCAGGGCAATCGAGCGCTGGTTTTCCGGGATGAACGTGAACGGTTCCGGGATGGCGCTGGTGTATTTCTCCGTCGAGCCGGTGATCTGGTTGAGGGCGTCAATCAACACCTCCGCCTCCAGGCGGCGCAAGGGATAGTGCGCAAAGTGCGTCTCGGCTTCGGGACGGTCGCTCGCCGGAATCGAGGCAAGCTGGTACGTCCGGGAATTCAGGATGAGCCGGAACAGGTGCTTCAATTCGTACTTCGCGCCGATCAATTCCTTCTCCAGGTAGGCCAACAGCTCGGGATGGCTGGGCGGATTGTCCGCGCGGGCATCGTCCGGCTCGTGGATGATCCCGCGCCCCAGCAACCAGGACCAGACGCGGTTGGCGATGTTGCGCGTGAACCACGGGTTCTGCGGCTGGATCAACCAATCGGCAAAGACCGCGCGCGGATCGCGCTCCGGCGTCAGGCTTGACGGTTGGCCGTCCGGGAAACGCGCCGCCCGCCAAAGGCCGTTGGTGGCCCGCCCCGGGTCGAAATAGACGATCTCCTCCTTCCACTCGGCGGTCGCCTTGTAGCCGACCTGGGAGAAGAACGCCGTCAGCCCGACCCACTGGTTCGTCGGCCACTGTTCGCCGGAGAACTCCACCCTGGCCGTGCGATCCGGCTTGGCATCGCTCACCACCACCTTGGCCCACGAATCCGTGGCCAGGTGGTCTCCGCGATGGTTTGGATGCCGGGCGAGGTCCATCGCCTGGCCGCGAAAAAAGACCGCCCTAACCTCCGCGGTGACCTCCGCCATATACACCGGCCGCCCTGGCTCAACCTGTCGCCATGGCCCAACGACATCGCAACCTGTTACCTCGACCAACTCACCTGCGGCGGCCGCAAAGATCTGTCCTGCCCGGGGCGTCACCGTTTCACGATAGGTTCCGACCCGGATGATCGCCGTGTCGCCCGAGGCCATCGTGTTGGCGGCCTTGGACAGGGTTTTCCATGGCGCGGCTCTGCTGCCGGAGTTTGCGTCGTTGCCGTTGGGGGCGACATAGAACTCGGCGGCGTGCGACGCGGCCAGCGGCGTCAGCAGCAGGGCGGTGAGGGTTAGTAGTGCGGTTCTTTTCATTCGATCGTTCTCAAGGGGCCTTTTTTAATCCTTCCCACTTCACCACCCAGCTTCCATCAGCGGGAAAACCGGGGGCGTGTTTGCCGGGGCAACCATCCCAGCCGGCAGACATCATTGCCGCTGCCCAGAGAAAGCCGCCGCTGGCCGGCAGGTACGGGCGCGAGCCGCCGTGGTTGAAGCCGTTCGGTAAGTAGTCGTTGCGTTTATGCTTGAATAGCAGCGCATCCACCGCGTCGTGAGGACGTTCCAGGCGCGTTGCGGTCAGGGCCAGCATGGGAAAATCACAGCCCCACAGAGACCACTTCGTGCCACCCTTGGTGTCGCCCCAGATTTCATCAAAAGACCGAGCCATCGCGTTGCGATCAATCTCATCGCCTCTCATACAGCCGAAAGCCTCCAGCCAGGCGGGGCGACAGTGACTCTTATCGGCCGGAGCCGGATGCGACTCGGCATCCACATGCTTACCGTTCACAACCGGCGGCTTGGATAACTTGGCCAGCACCTCGTCCCACTTCGTCTCACGCGGCAAGCCAAGTCGCTCGCGCCAAAGCTGGGCCGTACGCAGGCCGTAGAACCAATAGGAATTCTCGACGGTCGAATTGTAGGTCTTAGCCCATGGGGTTGCTTCCGACCCGGTCAGCAGCAGCGGCCCCAGCACGTAACGGTCCGTGTCTTTGTCCCACCAGACATAGTCGGCCATAAACTCCGCTGACTGCATGACGATATCACGAAACTGCTCGAGCGTCTGTCGTGTCGGCTGCTCGCGATACATCAGTTCGGCCCAAAAGATCGCGTGACCTTGTTGCGTCAGACGAAACGGGCCGGCGCCTGATGGCGATTCCCAGTGCGGCTCGGGGCCGATCATCTTCATCCAACGCGCTCCCTTGTAGCCCTGCTTCGCCGCCTGCCGTTTTGCCGCCTCCAAGCCCGGCCCGCGCATCCATTTCATCCAGCCCTCCACCAACGGCGCGCGCCCCCACAACACGAAATGCACCCCATGCCACGCCGTCATCTCGAGGTGAAACTTCCCATCCCAACTGTTCGAGAACAGCCCGCTCTCTTGCGGCGGCGCCGAGCCGGTCGAGTTCACGGCGGTGAGGTATTGCGAGAGGACGATGCGCCGCTCGAGTTCCTTCCAGCGCGGGTCTTTGCTGGCGGAAAGATCAATCGCGCCTCCGGATTTCCAAAATGCAGGCCAGTGTTGTGC
>JALOTT010000140.1 GCA_025457745.1 Verrucomicrobiota bacterium | reverse complement strand
AATTCCGATCTGGCGCAGGTTATTTACGCAGCCGATTCTTTTGGCCTTCTCCTTCGCCTTGGACAGGGCGGGCAACAGCATCGCGGCGAGAATCGCGATGATGGCGATGACCACCAGCAGTCAATCAGCGTGAAGCCCCGGCGGGCGGCGGAGTTGCTCGGAATCATATTCTTGCGGTCACAATTTCATCTTAATTGTTAATTTCCATCCGTCAAGGTGTCGGGGCCAAGCCTGCCAGACTCATGCCCGGCGGGACATCCTCCTGATACCAGTAACACTTCCGGTCGTTTCCTCCCCATGATGAAAGGAAGAGCCGCGTTTCCCATTTATCGCTGCGCGGGCGAGCGTTATGATCCCCGCGCGCCAGGTTTTCAGGGGCCGATTAGCATGTCGGGCCTGTCCACCTGCGAGAGCAAGGCCGCGGGGAAGTCGCTGCGATCCTGGTAGAAGTAGGCGCGGCGGGCGTTCACACTCCAACTGTGAAAGCGACGCAACTGTTCGGCCTTGATCCACCGGGCCGAGCCATCCACGAACACGTGGTTGGCGCCCGCCGGAAGCAAGCCGGTCCGGTGGGGCGGGACGCCGTCGAAGATGTCCCGGTCGGCGGAGGGATCGAACGTGCCCCAAGCCAACGTGCCCGAGCGCATCATCACGTCGGCGGCCAAAGCCCAGTGCGGCTTCGAAGTGGCCAGCTTGACCGGGCTGAGACCAGGGAAACTGCCGATCGGATTCGCCCAGTTGGTGATGCCGCCGAAGTATTGGTAGCCGATGACCCACTGGTCGTACGAAGGTTCAAAGACGGGATATTTCGGCGGGCGAGCCGGGCAGTTCCAGATGCTGGCGGTGTAATTCGAGCCGACTTTCAGGTTTACGGTGGCCGCCGCGCCCGCCTCGGGCGGATTGAGGGCCACCTGCACAACGCGTTGTCGCGCTTCGACCACTTTGTCATTGTTGTCGAGCGCGTAAACCGTCATGCCGATTCCGATCTGCCTGATGTTATTGAGGCAGGAGATGCGTTTCGCCTTGTCTTTCGCCCTGGCCAGCGCCGGCAACAGCATGGCCGCCAGAATGGCAATAATGGCGATGACCACCAGCAGTTCAATCAAGGTGAAGCCCCGGCGGCTGCATGGCTGCTTATTCATGTGCGATTTCATAAATTTGGTCATTTCCTATTTTCAATCAAGCCCGAACTCCGAAGTCGAACCTTGCGCGAATGGGGTAGAGACCTCTCGCCGAGAAGTCCCCGCCCGCGTCCAGCCTGCCGCGACGGGCGCACGCACGGCGCGCACGGAGTGACGCGCCCTACCAGACCGGCACGGCGCGCACGGAGTGACGCGCCCTACCAGACCGGCATCGAAACTTCTTTTTCCCAGTCCCAGTATGGCGACACGGAAAGTTGCGTCCCGAGGGGCGGATCGGGCCGCTGTCGGCAGGTAGGGCGCGTCAGTCCCCTGCGCGCCGTCGTGTGTTTGCCAAGCAGCGGCGCGCACGGAGTAACGCGCCCTACCATACCTGCGGCGCGCACGGAGTGACGCGCCCTACCTGGCCCCAGGCGTGAGGCGCCGCGCCACATCCCGGGGGCGAAACGGCCGTCAGTATTTCTGGCCGGGGGCGATATCCTTGTGGTTGTCCAGCCACGCCTGGCCGGAGGTATCGTTGAAGAAGTCCATCCAGACATAGTGGAGGCTTTTGCCCTCCGCGACCGACGCGCCGTGCATCGAGGCGTGCGGGATGACGAGGAGCTGGAATTCGCCGAGCGGGGCATTGGCTTCGTTGGCGTGGACGGTGATGTCGTTGCCGCGCAAGCCGAGGAAGAGCTGTTCGAGCATGGGGTGTTCATGCAAGCCGACTTTGTCAGGTCCGGTGGTCTGCACGGTGCCGAGCGCGACGCGGGGCACATAGTTTTTGGGCAGAAGCGTGCGGCTGGTGGTTTTGGCACTCTTGATCGCCTCGTGGTAGGGGATGCACTCGCGGTAGCGCCTGACCCAGGGCGCGGCGTTGTTGGCCGGATACTTGGCGATTTCCAGCTTATCGTCAGCGGAGATTTCCTTGCGGATGCAGAGCAGGTTCAGGACCTTGCCGGCGTTCACCAGGACCTGCAGGTTCCAGCCCAGGGGGGCGCGGGCGATGGTTTCGCCGTCGATCTCATAGGCGTTCTGGTTGGCGAGGAGCGTGCCCTGGCCATCGAGGAAGAGCAGGATGAAATTCTCGTCGCTCCCCTGGCTTTGGGTCCAGGTCGTGGGGCCGACCAACGAGATGGATTTCGTGGTCACGCCGGGGATCGATCGGGGCAGGATGTCGGCGATGCTGGTATTGCCCTTGCCGGCGGGGTCGGCGCTCAGGAAGGCGATTTTCTCCGACACGATCCTGGTGGGGGTGGCTTGGGTGGGCTCGGCGGCGGTCGCGGCGGGGAGCAGTCCGGTCAGGACGATCAGGCAGAGTGGAAGTGCGGTTTTTGACAGGGTGTGCATAAGGCAGTTTTTATTGAGGGTTGAGTGAGGGGACGAGGGGGACGGTGGGCGGCAGCGGGCTGGCGGCACCGCCCCAGGCGCTGGGTTTGTTGCCCAGCGTGAAATGAAGTGTGCCGCCGTTGGCCAAGGTGGACCAAGGGATCCAAGAGCTTTCCCAAGGCTTCCCGTTCAGTTCCACCTTTTGCACGTAGCAATTTTCCGCCGACGCGTTCTTGCCGACGATCTCGATTTTCGCGCCGTTTTGGAGATGAATGGTGGCCTTGGGAAACAGCGGACTGCTCACGGCTAATCCACCCACGCCGGGGATCATCGGGTAAAATCCGAGCGCGGAGAACACATACCACGAGGAGAGCGAGCCGGCGTCGTCATTGCCCGGCAAGCCGCTGGGCTTGGCGGTGAACAGCTCGTCCTGAATGCGGCGGATGACTTTCTGGCCGTTCGCGGGAGCGCCGGCGAAGTTGTAAACCCACGGAATTCCTTCGCCCGGTTCGTTGCCCATGTAGGCGTAGGCCGAGCGCATGCCGGCGTTCAACTGGGTGAAGAAACGATCCAGCCGCGCGACGGCTTTTTCCTTGCCGCCAATTCGCTCGATCAACTCGGGCAGGTTGTAATTGACCATCCAGAGCGTCTGCTCGGCCGAAGCTTCGACATAGGTTTGCTTCATGTCGGTGACTGCGCCCTCACTCAAGGCCTGGTGCCACGAACCGTCGGCGTTACGCGGCCAGAGCATCAGCTTCTCCGGATTAAACAGGTTGGTCCAGTTCTGCGACTGCCGCAGGTAGCGGGCGTATTTTTGCTCCTCGCCCAGCGCGCGGGCGAATTGCGCGATCGCGTAATCGGCATTGCCGTATTCCAACGTCACGCTGACGGCGTCGGGCACGTAGCCGAGGGTCAAATACTCCTTCAAGCCTTTGCGCACCTCGAAGCCGTCCGAAGTCGTACCGGGCTGCGAAGCGTTTTTCTCCATCGCGACCAGCGCGGCCCGGGTGTCAAAGTTCGTCGCGCCGAAGGCGTGAGCCGAGCTGATGATGATGGGCGCGCCGTCGCCGATCATGCCGCCGGAATTACGGTTCACCTGTTGCCAGCGGGGCAGGCCGCCGCCGTTGGCGCGGACCCCGGCATCCTGCTGCGCGTAGTTGACGAGCGACTGCATGACATCGCTGCTTTCCTTGGGCGTCAGCATGGCCATGAACGGCGCGTGCGAACGATACTGATCCCAGCCGGGGATGTTCTGGTATTGAACGCGGCCCGGGGCGACGGTGTGAACTTTTTCATCCATGCCGGTGTATTGGCCGTTCACGTCGTTGATCACATTGGGGTGGATGAAGGTGCGGTAGAGCGCGGTGTAGAAAATCGTCTGGCGCGTGGCGTCGCCGCCTTCCACCTGGATGCGGTTCAATTCCTTGTTCCAGGCGGCATCGGTCTGCTGGCGGACGGCGGCGAAGTTCCAATCAGGAATTTCCGCCGCGAGGTTCGCCCGGGCGTTTTCCACGCTGACATAGGAAATGGCCACGCGCACGCGCACGGTCGGATGCTTGGCCGGGTCGAAGGTCAGGACCGCGCCGCAATCCTTGGCGCTGGCTTCAGTCTCCTTGCTGATGTCGTTATTCTTCCACGTGCGAACGCTTTGGAACGGCTGCTCGAACCGGGCGGAAAAGTAAATCGTGTAAGGGCGCTTGCCGCCGCCGATGGCGGTGTGGCGGTAGCCGGAAACTTCGCTGCCGCTGACGGTGACGGAGCTGCCCGCGCGGATCAGCAGCGTGGCCGGAGACTGGGCGGGGAAACTGAACTGCGCCAGTCCCGCGCGCGCGCTGACGGTGAGTTCGGTTTCAATGCCGTTGTCGGCCCGCACGCGGTAATAGCCGGGCGACGCCGATTCATTAGCGTGGGAGAAGGCGAGGGCGAATTTGGCGAAGTTTGCACCCGGAGCCGCCGTGACCTCCTGAATCGTCGGCAGGAACGGAATGTCTTTCAGGCACACGACGCCGCGACCGCTAAAATGCGTGAGGCTGAAGCCCTCGATGGCTTTGTCGGGATACCAGTAACCGCCGGAGATTTTGTTGGCGTGGGTCGTGTCGGGACTCCAGGCCAACATGCCGCGCGGCGCGACCGCGCCGGGATAGACATTGCCCGTGTCAAAGGCGATGCCGAATTTCGAGCCCGGACTCGGCTCAGTGCCGATGAGGGGATTTACATATTGCGCCAGCGAAAGCTCGGAAGCCGGGCTTGCGCCAAGGGATGGAATTAATCCGGCGGCAAAAATCACGAGGGCGAGGATCGCGCGGCTGATGCGGATGCTTTTGGTTATGACTGTTTTCATGTCTTATGGTTTCTTTGGTGAATTGTGTTTGTTTGCGGCTCGGCATTCAAGGCCAAAACGCAGCCGGGTCACTGGCGAGCGAGGCCGGCGGATAGGTGGACGGCTCTGCGCCCAAGCTCCGGTTCGGCGTATCGCCCATGATCAATTCGAGCGTCCCGCCATTCATAATATCTGCGTGGCGAAACCAGACCTGGTTCAGCGGTTTGCCATTGAGGCGGAGGCTTTGGACGTATTGATTCTGCCGCGAAGCGCCCTTCGCAATAATGCTGAAGGTTTTCCCGTTCGTCAGCGTGATGACGCTTTTTTCAAACACCGGGCTGCCCACGTCATAAACCGGGAGACCGGGCGTGACCGGATAAAAGCCCATCATCGAGAACACCACAAACGCGCTCAACCCGCCGCCGTCTTCGTCGCCGGGAATGCCAGAATATTTGTCCGTGAAAAACGCTTCGAGCAGGGTGCGGACGCGCTGTTGGGTTTTCCATGGCGCGCCCAGGCGGTTGAAGAGGTAGGGAATCGGCAGGCTCGGTTCGTTGCCCATGGAAAATTGCCCGACCATGGCGGTGGAGTTCGCGCCGTCCACATAGAACAGATTTCTTTTGATGCCGAGCGGCTCGCGGAAAAATTGGTCCAGATTAACCAGGGCTTTTTTCTTTCCACCCATCAGATCGAAGAGACCCTCGTAATCGTGAGGCGCGTTCCAGGTATAGGTCCAGCCGTTGTTCTCATCGTAGTAATTGCGATAGCCCGGGCCGCCGTCCAGTTTCGGATTCAGCGGCTCAATCCAATTCCCGTCCGCCGACTTGGGCCACGCCAGCCCTTTGTCCACGCGGAAAACATTCTTGTAAAACTGGGCGCGCTTAAGAAACAGCTCGCGGTCTTGCGGCTGGCCCGCTGGGCCGGCGAGCTGCGCGATGGCCCAGTCGTCATAGCTGTTTTCCTGCGTCACCGCCACAGGTTGACGCTTCTCGAAGTCGTCCACCATCGGTTCGGTCTCCCGCTCGCCCGGTTTCAGCGATGGGAAATATCCGTTCGTGTTGTAAAAGTCGTCCAGCGCGCATTTCGGGCCGCTGCGCCACGGCAGCTTTGTGCCTTCGAGCGAATTCTTTTTCACCCCGGCGTAGGCGGTGCGGACATCAAAATCCCGCACGCCCTTGAACCACGCATCGGCAAACCAGATCGCCGCGTGATTGCCGTTCATGCAGGCATAGTTGCCCCACAACACGGCGAACGAGGGCATCCAGCCCGACTGCTCATACATCCGCACGTAGGATTGAATCTTGTCCGCCTGCATTTGCGGATCGAGGATGGTTTGCAACGGCTCAAGCGCGCGGAACGTGTCCCACAGCCAGTTGTCCACATAGAATGGCCGCGAATCTTCATGCACCCGGTGATCATATCCGCTGTAGTAACGGCCATCCTCGCTGATATTGATCATGCGCTCGCTGCAGCGATACAAGGCCGTGTAAAACACCCGGCGTTGCGCCTCCGTCCCGCCGGTCACCTGAATCTGCCCCAGCCGTTGATTCCAGATTTTCCTGGCCTGATCTTTTATTTTCTCAAAACCCCACGCCGGGATTTCGCGTTCCAAATTCAGCTTGGCCTGCGCGACGCTGATGAACGAAATGCCATAGCGAAATTCCAAAACTTTCTTTTCGGCGGAGACGGTCAGCCGCGTCTTGTCCCCGCGAGCTTCCGTTTTGACCTTCATCGGCGCATCAAACACGCCATAGACGTAGGCCTTCATCCCCTTGAAGTTTTCCTCGCCGCTCACCATTCCGCCCTCGCCCGCAGTCCAATTCCCCGGCAGCCGGTTCGCCAGCACCACGGCGGCCTGGTGGGAGGGGAATTGGAAACGGAAATAACCGCACCGCTCGGCGGGCGTGAATTCCGTCTGGATCATCGCCTCGGGAAAGCGCACCGAATAATAATAAGGCGTGGTGACTTCCTGATCCCACGCGGCAGGAGTTCCGCTCGCGCCGGGCATGATGGAAAACAATTCTCCCAGCCGGTGCGAAATGATCGTCAGCGGGAAAGACTTGATCTGATCATCAAGCTGATCCTGGCGCAGGGGATAAACGCGCACCAGGCGGTTGGGCAGATGCACGGTGGGCCGGGTGGGAACGAGAAACAGGCTCACGCCGCCGATGGTGGGGTCAACGTATTCGACCTGGGAACGGCCTGGCAAAACACTGAGGCCCAGCGTCAAGACCACCAGCGGCAGGAGGAATTGTTTCATGGATTTGCGGCTGGAGTGGGTTGGTGATCGGTGTTCTGGCAAAGGGCTTTGTCGGCGACAACTTCGCCCCGCAGGATTCTCCCCGCCTGAGCCATAATCGGAGCCACCCGCAGCCACATCATCTGATCGCCGGTATGCTGGGGAAACGCCATCAGACCCAACTCCTGCGCAGAATCGAGCGCGAGCCGGCAAGGACTGGGAAACCTGCCTGGGGATTCGCCCCGACAGCCGTTGCGAAGGAGCATCTGATCGAAGGACGGGAAGGGCGGGGCGTCCGTCCGGTTTTCACGCCGCCAATGAAATGATCCACCTCGCATTCGCAGTGCTCATTCTTTAACGAGCTTGACTTCGCGGGAGACGGAATCAATGGCCCATTTCATGCCGGGCGGCTTGCGGGGCCGGCTGTCCATGCCGCTGGCAAACTCCATAAAGTTGGTGGGCAGTCGCCCCTTTTGCTGGATAAAGATACGAAGCTGTTGGGTCAGGAAGGGATCAACCTGGCCGGCAAGAGGTTGGTCGGAATTGCTCGTTGCCGTCGGCGCAGGCTGCTTGCCGCAGCCACCCAGCAGCAGCGAGGCCGAAACCGCGAGGAGGAAGATGATTCGCATGGTCAAGTTGGTTTGCATGGTCAAGAGCGGGTGTTTGTGGAATTGAACGGGATTGGTTATGCAGGCGCGCGAATGTTAACGGCAGCCAGTCGGGTCCAGGTTGAGCCAGTGACCTTGTCCGTCGGATGCCTGCCAAAACTTGGGCAGCACCGGTTCGGCATGGCCATCGGCAAAGACGACGTTCCCGCGTTTGTTGTGGCGGATGGTGATGTCGTCACCAGACCAGCCATTGCCCGGGCCGTTGCCGGGCGCACCGGCCACGGTGAAACGACCATCGTTGACGACGCTGCCAGTATCGGGGGTTTCCCAGGCGTCTCCCGCCTTGTGGGTGGCTTTTTCTTCCGTCACCATGATCTTATGGGACGGCCCCTTGACGCTGCCGAGTTTGAAGCGGTACGCGGCCCCACCGAGGTCGACGATGGTGCTGATGCCGGGGTTGATATTGCCATTCAGGCCGTAACTGACGACTGTGTAGCTGAAGGCGTAGATGGGGGTGCTTTCTGCGATGCGGGCGGAATTGTCCTGGTCCACGGGACAGCGGAACAAATTCGTGTTGATCTTTCCCAGGCCCGCGGCGATCGGACTCTTGTCCACCGTGTAGGGCGCCTGGTTCCGCCAGTAAATCCAATCTTCGACATGGAAACCGTAAGTGCCGCGCGAGCCACAGGCAGGAAAAGTGTCCTGGTTGTCTGCGATGTACATGAGCATGCCGAGGGAGATTTGCTTGTTATTGTTCAGGCAACTGATCTGCATGGCTTTTTGCTTCGCCTTGGCCAGGGCCGGCAGCAGCATCGCCGCCAGAATGGCGATGATGGCGATCACGACCAGCAACTCGATCAGGGTGAAGCCTCGTGGCCGGGCGAAGCCGGCAAATGTTTTGTGATGTCTTTGTGTCATGCCCTCACAGAATGCCACCTCCCCGGATTATTGTCGCGGGGGAATCGTGCCAAAATGAAGGGGGGGGGGATCGTGCCAAAAGGCCGCGGTTCTGTCTGGCTGACGGAGTTGGACCCGGTGTCGTGAGTATCTCTACCCGCAGCCGCCGGGCTTTCGCTGGCTTGCCAAAAGCCAGTATTCGGAGGGACGAGTTATACGAGTCCCTGACGGGGTTGGCCGTTTTTGAACAAATGGGGACTCGTAAATGGGGACTCGTATAACTCGTCCCTCCGGCGTTTTGAGACGGCTCCCTCCGTGCGCGCCGTCTCCGGATCGAGTCGTTGTCGGCAGGTAGGGCGCGTCACTCCGTGCGCGCCGTCGTGTGTTTGCCAAGCTGCGGCGCGCACGGAGT
>JALOTT010000533.1 GCA_025457745.1 Verrucomicrobiota bacterium | reverse complement strand
GATTGCGGGCCTGCCTACGAGTTCGAGGCTCTGGCCTTCGTTGAGCAATATGTCTCCTGTTCGTAATTTGAATCGCTCAAATTCTGAATCGGTGAACAGCATTGAGTTCACGTCAGATGCATCAATGTAGCCGTCCATCACGTTTGCGACACGGAGGTATGGACGCAGTTTCCCGGCGACAAGATGAGGTGAACGTTGGCGACCAGCGTCAACAACGCCCGCCTCGTTCATCTGCATGATTTGCCATCCTTTCGGCAACTTCACAGTCCAAGCTCCTTTAGGTGACGCCCAATGTCCTTTCGGACACCCACAAGCTCGTCTTCGATGCGGGTGATTTCTCGCTGCACCTTCTTTAGGTCAACCGGGGCTTCCGGCTCGAACGTGTCCACATAACGTGGGACGTTGAGGTTGAAGCCATTTTCCTTCACTGAATCGAAAGTGACGCGCTTGGCATATTTGGGGACATCCTCGAAACGCTGGAATATTTCAACGATCTTTTCAATGTCCTGCGGGCGGAGCTTGTTTTGCTTCGCGTCCTGGGCGAAGTCGCGGCTGGCGTCAATGAACAGGATGTCCGTGCCGTGGCGGGCTTCCTTCTTGCCTTTGTTGAACAGGAGAATCGCGGCGGGAATCCCCGTGCCGTAAAACAGATTCACCGGCAGACCGATGACGGCTTCGAGCAGATTTTCCTCGATGAGGGTTTGGCGAATCCGGCCTTCGGCAGCGCCACGAAAGAGAACGCCATGCGGGACAATCACACCAACGCGGCCCGAGCCGGCGGCAGCCACTTCAATCATGTGCGTGACGAACGCATAGTCGCCCCGGGTCTTGGGCGGGATGCCGCGATGGAAGCGGCCATAGGGATCAGCGGCGGCTTTCTCCGCGCCCCACTTGTCGAGGGAGAACGGCGGATTGGCGACGACGATGTCGAACTTCATCAGTCGGCTGTCCTCCACGAGTTTGGTGGAGTTGAGCGCGTCGCACCATTCGATGCGCGCCGAGTCGAGGCCGTGGAGAAACATGTTCATCCGCGCCAACGCGTAAGTCTGGTTGTTGTTCTCCATGCCAAACACGGCGACGTTCGGCGGCTGGGTCTTGTCCTTGCGCGGCACTTCGTGCGCGACTTTCACGAGCAATGAACCCGAGCCGCACGTCGGGTCGCAAATCGTGTTGCCCGGTTTCGGCGCGAGCAGCTTGGCGAGCAGCGTGGCAACTTCGGCGGGCGTGTAGAACTCGCCGCCTTTCTTGCCCGCATCGGACGCGAACTGGCCAATGAGGTATTCGTAGCAGTCGCCGATGATGTCCGCCTTGCCGAGTGTGCGAGGCCGGAGATCCAACGCCGCAAAATCCTCCAGCAGATGCTTGAGGCGGCGATTGCGGTCGCGCGTTTCGCCGAGGTTCACCTCGGAGTTGAAATCAATTTTACGGAACACGCCGTCGAGCTTGGCCTTGTTCTCGTCCTCAATGGTGTCGAGCGCGTGGTTGATGAGTTCGCCAATGTTGTCGGCATCGCGCTGTTTGTAGAGGGCATCGAAGGTCGCATCCTCCGGCATGATAAACCGCTCACGGGCGAGCCGGCGCTGGACCATCGCTTCGTCCTTGGGAAATTGGGTGCGAAGTTCCTCAACCCGCTGGCGGCGCACGTCGCTCAGGTATTTGAGAAAGAGCATGGTCAGGACGTAGTCCTTGTAAACGGACGAATCCATGACGCCCCGGAAGGTGTCGCACGCCTTCCAGGCGACGCGGTTAATTTCGGCTTTGCGGTCAATGATTGGATCAGGCATGGCAGTTCTTTGGTAATTAGTCCGTGGTGGGTTAGAGGCAGTTCCTCCAATCGTTTCCGAGTTCTCCGTAGCACTTGGGGCAGACGGGTTGTGCGAATGGCGTTGGATCGCCACATCGAAAGCAACTGGCGGTTTGGCCTGCGAATTTTGACGTAACCCACTTGTCGAGCACCGGAAACGGGTGTCCCCACTTGGTGCTGGCGGGTGAAATGATGCACAAGCCCGAGCAGGGCTGGTAGTCGGTCGTGTAACGCGAAACTCCAGAACCTATAATCTCCGGGACAAAGGCCGCGATAACATCCGACGGTGTCCGCCCAGGGCCGGACGACACCTGCGAACGGTGGCCGTAGGTAATCGTGAAGCGGACAAGGTCGGTGAGATTCGCCACTCCGTAGTAATCAAACGATGCGTTGCTTTCGGGTTTGCCGCCCAAGGAGATTGTTCCCCGGGTAAGCAACTGCTTGTGGTCGGCCATCTTGTTCTGTGCCTCGGGAGATGTCGGCGCAACAAGGTGGCCAAAGGAATATCCGCAAGCAGCGCAGCCGTTGAACGGGCCGCTTAGGTGAGCGCCGCATTGAGGGCATGGGTAGATGTAGCCGACGGTGCTCATCGCGTTTGGTTGGCCCAACCGCGCAGGAGGTCGCGCCGGGCGATAGAAAGTTGGTTCATGAGATTATGCTCCTGCTCTATGAGTGAATTGAGTTCAGCCACGCGACGTTGAACATCGAGCGGTGGCAGTTGCACCGGCAATGCGCGTAGCACGTCGAGTGAAATCATCGGGATGGTCGTGCCAGAGTTGTTCGCGCGCATGAATTGCTGCGA
>JALOTT010000532.1 GCA_025457745.1 Verrucomicrobiota bacterium | reverse complement strand
TGCGGCCATCGCTTAGTTTGCACCTCAGCCAAATTCGAACCGATCACGGAACACTAAACCGGTAATAGCGGGCGGGGTAGTTCGTGGCAGCCGAATCCTGAATGGCGAACGAGCTTGTGGACACGGTGCCGCTGCTGATCAGGCTCCAATTGCCAATGATGGGTGACGCCGTCACGTTCGTGCTGGCCCACAAGCGATAGGGCACGCCAACCGAACCAGCGGCACTCAAAGAAATGCTACCGTCGGGCAATCGCGTGATCTGGCTGAATACTGGTGCGCCCGGAACGGTGACCGTCACAGGGCTATTCGCCGTTACCGCCGGCGCGGACATCGTGGGGACGAACTGCGGCACAGCGTTGAGCCTTGATGATTACGTGGAACTGGCCGGTCAGCTCGTGGCCGCCGCCGGCAAGAGGCCGGTCATCGTGCAGCCCAACGCGGGTTCACCGCACACGGAAAACGGGAAGACCATCTACAAGGCCACGCCCGAGGAAATGGCCGCCACCGCCACGCGCCTGCTTGCCACCGGCGTCCGCATCATCGGCGGTTGCTGCGGCACGACGCCCGCGCTGCTCGCCGCGATGAGCCGGGCCGTTCGGGCGGTCAAGGCTTGATCCCGTCAGGCTGCGGCGCTGGTAAGCTGAACGACCGAAGTGGAGAAATGGCGGACCTATTCGCGCGCCGCGTCAATAAACGCCTGCAGGTTCTCCGTGCTGACGCCGGGAGGGATGCCGCCACCGCACGAGAGGATGAGCCGCGAACGGTCGGTCGCTTCAATCAACAATTGTTTGACCGCGTGGCGGACGTCATCTGGCTTCCCCAGCGCCAGCACATCGCGCGGCGGGATGTTACCGAGGAGGGTGAGCCGGTTGCCGCACAGCCGGCGCATCTCCGTGAGCGACGTCTGCACGCCAGGATTGTAGAGGTTGACGCCCATGTCGGGGTAATGGCGGATGGACTGCGCGCACGGGGCGTCGTTGTGAAAGAACTTCACCGGAACGTCCACATCGTAAAGCTCTCGGAAATAGGGCAGGCCGAATTCGACAAAATCCGCCTCGCCCATGAAGCCCACGATGTCGTCCAGCATCATGATGCCGGCAATCGTCGGGAACGTCTCGCGCTGGAGCGCGTGCCACTGCTTGAGGTAATCCGTGATGACCCGCAGCAGCCGGTGGGTCGGTTCGGGATCGGTCTTGATGGCGCAGAGCAATTCCGTCGTGCCCATCAGAAACGTCGCCACGTTCAGCGGCCCGCGGGACACGGAGAAGCGGATCTTGTGGCCCATCGCCTCGATCTGTGGCTGCGCCCAACGGAGGCGGTTCAGCATGAACGGCAGCAACCCATCAGTGCGGACGTTCGGCGGCTGGAGGTCCGCGATCTGTTCCACGTCCTTGATGATGGCCTCGGCAAAAGGAAATTCATTGCGCGGAAAGCGGCATTTGCTGCCGAACGCCGAAGGCTCGGTGCACATGCCGAACTCCGACCAGAAGCCGGGCAGAAACCACACGCCCGGAAACGTCTCAATGGCCCGGCGGTTCGCTTCAAACCACAGCGTCTCGCTCGAAAGATAATCGCCGATGTCGCGTCCGCACCAGCCCGGCAGCCACGGACAATCAATGATGAAGCCCACGGGCGGCGGGTTCAGGGTTTCGCCGCGCAGGACCGCCAGCAGGTTTTGCCACTGTAGATCGGTCATAGGAACATCCGCATCCTGAAATGATTCATAATATGCGCGCTCACCTTTTGTTGGCAATCTTTGCACCTGCACTTCAATCGCCATTCACCCGGCTCGCGGCGCGGAACTGCTTCGGCGTCGCGCCCTTCACATCCTGGAACACGCGCGTGAAATAACTCTGGTCGCAGAAGCCGCAGGTGTCGGCGATCTGCGACAGCGAGCGCTCCGGGTCGCGCAACAGGTCGCACGCCAGGTCCACCCGGCATTGGCGCAGCAGTTCGGTGAACGACCGGCCCGTGCGCTCCTTGAGCAGTCGTGAAAAATGGCTGGGCGAAATACCCGCGTGCCGCGCCACCTCGTCGCGGGAAATGTCGCGATGTAGATTCGTCCGCATGAAATCCAGCGCCTTGCCGAGCAGCAGCGGCGGCGTGAAGTCCTCCTGCTTCTCAATCGTCGAGAAAACGTGCTCCAGCGTCTGGCGCAGCCACGCGGCGAGGTCTTCGTCGTCGTTGATGTTGGCGAGTTCGGTCAGGAAGCGGAAGTTCATCCCCAGCACTTCCGATTGCACCGCGCCCGCCTCGACCGCCGCGCGCGAGATCATCACCACGAGTTCCAGCAGCAAACCCTTCAGCAAATCGCTCCGCTCTTCGCCGGCGCTGTAGATGTGGACAAGCACATGGTTGATGAGCCGCCGCGCCTCGCCCCGATCACCGCGCCGGATGGCCGCCAGCAGCATCGGCTCTTGCAGCAGATACAGTTCGCGAATCCGGTCATAAGGCCGGTGTTCCAGCAGCGGGACCGCGGGGGTGCTCAATGTAACGATCTTCAAATCCGTCGGCGAGATTCAGTTCGATGACCGACACCTGTTCGCGCAGCGCTTCCATCTCGTCGAGGGTCGTGCGATCCACCAAGGCCAGCAGGGCGCCGGCGAGCGAGGTGTTGCCCACCACGCGCACCTGTTCCTCGCGAAATCCCGGAAGCAAGCCGATGGCAATGGCGTGAGCCACATTCAAGTGCATGCCGAATCCGCCCGCAAGATAAACGCGTCCCAGCTCTGCCGCGCGGATGCCCGCCGCTGCGAGCAGCACTTCCACGCCCGCGCCGATGGCGGCCTTGGCCTGCAACAGCAACGCCACGTCCACTTCGCTAACGCGTAAATCATCCGCACCGTTCCTCGCGGCGAGCCGGAACGCGCGGCGGCCCTCATGCAGAAAACGGCATTGCTCCGGCAACGCTTCCCACGCGCCCGCTTCAAATCTTCCCGTCACCCCCAGCAAGCCGCTGCTCCGCGCCGTCGCCAGAAAATCAACGTAGGCCGAGCCGCAAAGACCGTTGGCGCGGGCGAGTGGCACGTCACCGATGACCTCGGTTTCGAGCGCAAACGGATTCAGCTTCAGATTCAGGTCGCTTACCGCGCCTTCACGTGCGCGTGTGCCGCAGCGCAGGCCGCTGCCCTCGAACGCCGGCCCGGCGGCGGTGGCGCAGCCGAACAACTTGCCGTCCGCCTGCAAAACGATTTCGCCGTTCGTCCCGATGTCCACTAGCAAGCTTGGCCGCTCGTCAAACACCATGCCGCTGGCGAAAACTCCGGCGGTGATGTCCGCCCCGAGGTAGGCGGCGATGCCGGGCAGCAGTTGAAGCGGTGTCTCTGGTGCCAGACCTTCGGCTTGCAGCGGGATGTCCGCAACGGACACCTGTCGGCCCTGGATGAAGCGCGGCGTGAAGGGCGCGATGCCCAGCGGCGTCGGGTCTGCGCCCACCAGCAGGTGCAACATGGCGGTATTGCCCGCAATCGCGCCGCCCGCAATGCGTTCCGGCCCGCGCCCGGCGCGTTCGCATGCCTGGGCCAGCAGCGGCTGAATCGTCTCCGTCACGATGGCGCGTTGCATGGCGACGAGTGTTTCGGCATTGCGAGCGGCTTCGATGCGCGTGACCACGTTGTCGCCGAAGCGAATTTGCTCGTTGAACGCGCCCGCGCGCGACAACACCTCGCCGGTCGTTAAATCCACGAGCAACACGACGACGGTGGTCGTGCCCACGTCCACGGCAAGAGCCGTGTCGCGTCCGCCGGACACGAATGGAAACAGCGGCTGATGCGCGTAGGGCACGGCGATCTCAAACGTCTCGCCAACCTGCGGACGATGCTCGATGCGCGAGCGCGCGGGCACGAAGATGGCCGCGTCGGACTCCAGCCGGGCGCGGCAGGCTTTGATGACGGCGGGCGCGGCGACGGGTTTGCCGTCAACCATCGCCGTGCCAGAGCGCAATTCAACTTCGCAGCCGCGACACAACCCGCGTTGGCCGCAACGGGCGTTCAGCGGCAAGCCATGCGCCGCCAGCAGATCCGCGAGCGATTGGCGGTTGGACGGCAGGAGAATCTCCCGGCTCGTGCCGTCTTCCGGTTCGACTTGCAGGTTGGTCGCGTGGCTCATGCCGCCGGGGTGGATTGTGGGGCGGCCTCGGCGCGGAGAATTTTTCCATC
>JALOTT010000139.1 GCA_025457745.1 Verrucomicrobiota bacterium | reverse complement strand
GGCGCGCACGGAGTGACGTGCCCTACCAACACCGTCGGTTCATGGTTTCGGTGCCCTGTCGCAGGCGGTGGAATTCTCCTCACGTCGGCGGCTATGACGGCGTTCACTTCACCACGTAATACTTTTCCGCGTATTCCTGCACCATGCGCCAGGTGTTGAATTGCGGCACGAGCGTGACCATCGCGCGGCGGATTTTCTTCAGCCACTCGCGCGGGATGCCTTGCGCATCACGGTTGAAAAAGCACGGGATGACTTCCTCGGTCAACGCCTTGTAAAGGTTGGCGCTGTCGCGCCGGTCCTGCTCGTCAATTGACGCGGGATGCGTGTCGTCGCCGATGGCGAAACCGTTTGTGCCGTCGTAGCCTTCGCGCCACCAGCCGTCGAGGATGCTGAGGTTGAGGCAACCGTGCGGGCCGGCCTTCATGCCGCTGGTGCCGGAGGCTTCGAGCGGACGGCGCGGGTTGTTCAGCCACACGTCGCAACCCGAAACCATTTGCCGGGCAATGTGCACGTCGTAGTTCTCGATGAACACGAGGTGGCCTTTCAGGTCGCTGTATTTGCTGAGGTGGATGATGTGCTGGATGTAGCGTTTGCCGTCGTCGTCGCGCGGATGCGCTTTGCCGGCAAATACGAATTGCACGGGACGCGCGGCGTCGCGCGTCAGCCGGACGACGTTTTCCAACTGCTGAAAAATCAGCGGGGCGCGTTTGTAAGTCGCAAACCGGCGGGCAAAACCAATCGTGAGCGCGTCGGGGTTGAGCAGGTGGTCGAAGGCGATGAAATCGCCTTGGGATACGCGGTGTTGCTGAAGCAACAACCGGCGGCGGGAAAATTCGATCAACTCACGCCGCAGCTTGTAACGCAAGGCCCAAAGCTCTTCGTCGCTGATAAAGTTGGAGTCGGCCATTTTGTTCCAGAATTCCGGCGAGTTGATTTTGCTGGCCCAATCGTGCTCGGGTTTGAGTTTCCAGAAATGCGTGCTATCTCCAGCCATCACGGCCGGCGACCCAACGTCAAGATTTTCGGTCAGTTTCCGTCGCCAGAAGCGCCGCATCGTGCCTTTCATCCAGCTCCGCATGTGGACCCCGTTGGTAATGTGTCCGATGGGCACTTTGTCTTCGGGCAAATCGGGATAGAGGCTTTGCCACATGTGCCGGCTCACGCGCCCATGCAACTCGCTCACGCCATTGGCCGCGCGGGAAAGCTTGAGCGCCAGCACGGTCATGCAGAACGGCTCGTGGGCGTCGGCAGGTTTCACGCGGCCGAGCGCCAGCAATTCCGGGAACGGCACGCCCGCCTGCGTGCGAAACCGGTGCAATGCGTAATCCATCAACTCGCGACTGAACCGGTCGTGCCCCGCCTCCACCGGCGTGTGCGTGGTGAAAATACACTCGGCTTTGGTGGCGGCGAGCGCATCGGCAAAGTTCTTCCCGCCGACCATCTTCTCGCGCATCAACTCGAACGTGAGAAACGCCGCGTGGCCTTCGTTCATGTGAAAGACCGACGGCCGCACGCCCAGCGCGCGGAGCAAGCGCACGCCGCCGATGCCCAGCAGCACTTCTTGCATGATGCGCGTGGTGCTGTCGCCGCCATAGACGCGCAGCGTGAGGTCGCGGAAGTGCTGTTCGTTCTCGGGCCGGTTGGTGTCGAGCAGATAGACCGGTACGCGGCCCACATTGATGCGCCAGGCTTGGAAGAGCACCTGGTTCATGCCGATGTCCACCGCACACACCAGCGGCTCGCCGCGCGGGTTAAGCACGGGTTCGAGCGGGAGGTTTTTCGGATCCAGCAACGTGTAGTATTCCGTCTGCCAGTTGTTCACATCGAACGCCTGCTGGAAGTAGCCCTGGCGATAAAACAAGCTCACGCCCACGAAACCCAGTCCGAGGTCGCTCGCCGATTTCGCGTGGTCGCCTGCGAGAATCCCGAGGCCGCCGGCGGCGATGGGCAGCGTTTCGTGAAAACCGAATTCGGCTGAGAAATACGCGACGGGATTCTTCGCCAGTTCAGGCGCGTGTTTTTGTCCCCAGGTGTTTTTTTCCGCCATGTAAGTCTCAAAGTCGTCCAGCACGTGGCGGACATGCCCGGCAAAGTCCGGGTTCTGCAGCCGTGCGCGCAGTTCGGACTCGGACACCTCGTGCAGAATCGCCACCGCGTTGTGGTAGAGGTTTTGCCAGGCGCGCGGCGAAAGCTCCTGGAAAAGTTCCTGCGCCTCCTGGTCGCCGGTCCACCAAAGATTGCGGGCCAACCGGTTCAGACCGGCCACCATTTCAGTCACTTCTGCCGTGGAAAGTGGTTGCTTCGACATATATTCAACGGCCAAACGTGTTGGCCAAAAACGGAACGGGAACGTTAGAGGTGACTACCCCGCGTCGCAAATAAAATCCGTGTTCCAAATCGGCACGCTTGCGGTTACGCTGCCCGCAAATCGCCGGCATGAAGAAATACTGGCACGTCATCAACATCGGAATTCAGAACAACCTGACCTACCGCTTCAATTTTCTGGCGCGGACGTTGTTCGGCCTGATTCCGTTGACGGCGGTGCTGCTGCTCTGGCGCACGATCTATTCCAGCAAGGCCGCCGATGCCACCGTGTCCACCTACACGCTGGCGCAAATGATTTCCTACTACCTGCTCGCCACCATCGTGGACGCGCTCACCGCCGTGAACGAGGACGACTGGCAGATCGCCACCGACATCAAGGACGGCAACATCAGTCAGTTTTTGCTCAAGCCGGTGGATTACCTCTGGTTTCGGCTTTGCCTGTTTGTGTCGGGCCGGCTCACCTACATGGCCATTGCGTTCATTCCACTCACCCTGTTCATCCTCTACCTGCGCCAATACTTCGTGCTGCCGGCGAACTGGCCGACGTTCGGGTTGTTCGTCGTGTCGCTGGCGCTGACGGCGCTGCTGCAATTCTTCATGTCTTACATGATGGCGATGCTGGCGTTCTGGGTGCTCGAGGTCTCGACGTTCATTTTCATCCTCTACGCCTTCGAATACATCGCCAGCGGACACCTTTTCCCGCTCGATATTCTTCCGCCCGCGCTCGAACGCGCGCTCTACTTCACGCCGTTTCCCTACCAGCTTTACTTTCCGGTGGGTATCTACATGGGCAAGATGACAGGAGGCGAATTGGCGCGTGGGCTGGCGATGCAAGCCTTATGGGTGCTGTTCGCGTACTTTGCCGCGCGATTCGCCTGGCAACGCGGGATAAAACGTTACGCGGCGGTGGGAGGATGAGAGGATGAAATCCGCGATCCGAAATCCGAAATCCGAAGCTGAGGTCACGCATCACGCATCACGCATCACGCGTTACCTCTCGATCTACGCCGCCCTGTGGAAAAACTCCGTCACGCGCGAGACGATGTTCAAAGGCAACTTCCTCCTTTGGATCATCGTCGAATTGCTTTGGTTCGGATTGCAACTCAGCTTCATCGGCGTGCTTTACCTGCACACCGACGCCATCGGCTCGTGGACGAAATGGCAGGTGGTGATGCTGGTGGGCGCGAGCCATTTCATTCAGCAGATTTTCCAGGCCTTCTTTTTGATCAACTGCGCCAACCTCTCCGAACTCGTCCGCACCGGCAAACTGGATTTCCTCCTCATGCTGCCGGTCAACACCCGCTTTGTCGTGTCGCTGCGGCAGGTGGACCTCGGCGGCTTTGTCAACGCCGCCCTTGCCGTCGCCCTCATGACTTACGCTGCCGGGCAACTGCAGCTCGTGCCGACGTTCGCGCACGTTTTGGGTTTCTTCGCGTTGTGCGTCCTGGGCATTTCCATTCACTACTCACTGATGTTCATGCTGGCGACGATTTGCTTCTGGACAGTGCGCGCGCAGGGCGTGGTGTGGGGTTACTACAACCTCTTTCAAATCGCCCGCATGCCCGACGAGGCGTTCCAACGCGGCGTGTTCAAAGCCGTGTTCACCTTCGCGCTTCCCATGCTGCTCGTCTCGAACGTTCCTGTCCGATTACTTGTGGACACGCTGACTTCCCCCAAACTATTCCTGCTGTTCGGCATGGCCGTGGTTTGCCCGCTGGTTTCGGAATGGGTCTGGCGAATATCCGTGCGCCGCTACACCAGCGCGAGTTCGTAACCCAAACTCCGCGTGAGCGTCTTCACGCGCACCTTCGGTGCGCCGTTCTAAACAAAACGGCCCGACTCGCAAACGCGCGTCGGGCGGAGCGGGGCGCGGTGTCTATCGCGCCAGTTAAGTTGTGTCATTACTCCGGCCCCCTTCACGCCTTCACGCTACGACCAACACCACCTCCAGCCGCCGACCACCACACGATTTCGTGCGGCACGTTCTTCACGCTCGCCACATGTGGAAGCTTCAGACCGGTGGGGCGCGCGTAGATGTTCGCCAATATGACCGTTCCCTGGCTGGAGCGGATTACGTCAGCAAATGCCTTGGGGCAAATGCGTACGAGCTGAACAAATACAGCTTTGCGAACACGGTGAAGCTCTCTGCGTCCATCTTCCGTTTGATAGCGGCGATGGACCGCGTTTACGAGAGACGCTGCGGCCAGGACACATGCAAAAACGGGCCTGCGATGAGCGGGCCATCATCAGTTCCCGTCGGTTGAGAAGGTTCTTCATCCTCGCTGCAAAGTGGGGATACCAGCAGCCCGCGCGGTTCAGTCCGCCCGCTGCCACAAATGCGGGATAGATGGTCCAGAGTGTACCGAAAATAATTTCCGAAATGGCAGAGGTCAATTTGGCTTTGGACGAGGCGGAGGGCGCAGGCGATATCCGCAGCGATCTCGACAAGACTGACAACGAAGGCCAAGGCCAAATTGACCCTGGCCGAAGGCTGGCGCGGCGTAATGAACATTGCTTCGTTGTTCAGCACCGGACAAGCCCGCTGCGGGGATTGCCCGTGCTTCACGCCTCGCACTGCTCATCACGGCGCTGCCACCATTTCTGGAAAGTATTTTTGGTAACCACTCCCCGCCAAAGCAACTGTGGCGTGTGTCAAAGTTAACAGGACACCTTGGACGGTGGCCGAGCGCGCGCAGCGCGCCAGCCACCGGCAACTGCCGTTGAAAGAATAAATTGCCTCTGCGCCTCGGAGTAAAAATAGTTCTTGCAAACGTCCAGGTATAAGCTAACATCAGCTTACATGAGCAATGACGTTTCAATTACTTTAGGCAAAAAGCTGCGAGAGCTGCGGGAGCGCGCCGGACTCTCGCTCCGCGAGGTGGCGAAAGCCGCCAAAGTTTCGGCACCTTTCCTCTCCGATGTAGAGCTGGGCCGCCGCTTTCCTGCCAATGAGACCCTAGCCCTGATCGCGCAGAAACTAGGCGCTTCTGCTGACGACCTCAAGAAGCACGACCACCGTTCCGCACTGGCCGACTTGAAGCGGCTAGCCGAAACGAGCTCGAGCCTCGGTGCCGCCGTGCGTGCGCTCGTCGAAGAAGTCCAGTCCGGCAACCTAACTTCCGACGAACTCGCTGCGAAACTTCGCCGTGTCAGCAAAACCAAGTGACGGGATTCTGTAAGCACTCCTCTTCAACCATGAGCAACCCCAACAAGAAAATAGATAGCTCCCTGCAGGAGATCGAGCAGGGCGAGCTCATGCACGTGAGCAAGGTGAAGTTTCCCTACAAAATCGTCCACGGCTGGGACCTGAAGTCCTCCCTCGAGTGCGATACTCTCTGGAAACAAGGCTGGCTCACGCTCCTTAAACAAATCCAGCAGGCGGAACCCGACGAGACTAAGCAGAATAATATTCTCGCCTCGATTTCGACCGAGGACATCCACTGGCATTGGTTCGATAAGGCGTGCGACTATAGCACCGACGAATACGAATGGTTCCATCTCCACGCCGATGGTAAACCGCAGGCGGCCTGCCTCATTTACCACCCAGAAGCGAGCGCCCTAGAGCCCGGCGATATTTTCTACGTCAAGTTCGTCGCGGTGGCACCTTGGAATCGCCCATGTGACTTCCGCCCCCGCGAGTTCAACGGGCTGGCGACTACGCGACTGTGAGCCCGTTTTACTCCGATGCCGATTTCGACCCGAGGCTTTTCCAAAAAGTGACGGCTCCGCGGCTGATTTATTCCTTTAACGTCTCTCACTACGTCGCCCGAGGAATCTCTTTGGAATCAGGCGGCCCGGCGCAGTATGTAGGCATAACGCTAGCGCTCTGCGGGCAGGGCTTTTTTCGTGGTCGCGGGTATTCCACGGGCGAAGACTATTTCGACGATAAACGAAGGCGTATCGGCAATAACGCTACCAACGGCACAGTGGTAAAACCTTCCGTCGTCGCCCACATCACCTACATGGTGCTAGATGCAAAATTCTGACCCTTCGAGTGCCGGCCGAACAGAAAGTCGCAGATGGTTATGCTAAGACTGAGCTCGCGACGCGTCTCGGCAATCAGCTCTGCCAACAACCGCCTTGGCTTCCGCTCCGCGCCTGCGTGCGAAACCAGTTCGAGCATTTCGCTTTTCCAAAGAGTCATCGCTGCCGACTGCTTCTCGAACTTGGGGTTGAGCTGTGCCGCCCGGACATGGCGGAAGCGCACCACTCCATCGTCCTCGATCGCCACCAGAATTCCCCAAAACCGCGGCGCTAGCTTCCGTGCCCGCTTCAAATTGGATTCGGTCGTGACCAGTGTGATCCGCCGAAACGCCGCATTGTAATACACGCCCTGAGCCGTGATTCTCTCGATGCGGTCGGTCTCTCCCTTAATCTCGTAGCAATGCGCCTCCGAATGTAAAGTGACTACGTCGGCGATCGCCCTGCCATTATGCACATGCAGTTCTTCGACAATCGCACGAGGCTTGGGTTTTTGATTTGTGAGTTTTTGAATCAATGCCTCACGAATCTCCAAGTCGTTAAGAGGGATTTGAATTTTAGTCATCGGCAAATCGCTCGCGGTTTTGTTCTTTTTGAGAAGCATATCGCGGTTTTTAGATTAAACCTAGGATTTCTGCAATCATACGGCTGAGCCGTTTTCAATCGCGGTCATTTCGGCGTGGATGATCATCGTCTTCAATTCAGTGGCTCAGTTCCCTCGTTGAGAATCTTGAGATATTTGTCGTACGCGTAAATGCGGCCGTAATTGCGCCCGGTGGTTTCGCGGGCAATGCCGAGTTTGGCCAGGTGTTTGAGGGACGCGGTCACCGTCGGGACGCTGAGTTTCAATTCCTCGCCCGCACTGGCAATCGAGAGGATCGGTTGCGCCTGGAGCAGCCGATGAACGCGCAAGGCCGAGCCGGAAGCCTTGCCAATGGTTTGAATTCGTTTCTCGTCCGCGGCGGCGAGTTTCATCAGGGCTTTGGCGGTTTGCCCGGCTTGATTGGCGGTTTCTTCCACGCCGGTCAGGAAGAAGCGCAACCACGCTTCCCAATCGCCGGTGAGGCGGACGGATTGCAGGAGGTCGTAGTATTGCTGGCGGTGTTGCTTGAAGTAGAGGCTGAGATAAAGCAGCGGCTCGCGCAACGCGCCTTCTGCGCAGAACAAAAAGGTGATGAGCAGCCGGCCCAGGCGTCCATTGCCGTCGAGGAACGGATGGATGGTTTCAAACTGGACGTGCGCCAGCGCGGCTTTGATCAGGAGCGGGGTTTTGACCGGGTCGTTGTGAAGGAATTTTTCCAGCGCGCCAAGACATTCGAGAACGTGGTTCGCCGGGGGCGGAACGAACAGGGCGTTGCCGGGGCGCGTGCCGCCCACCCAATTCTGTGAGCGGCGGAATTCGCCGGGCTCTTTCTTGCTGCCACGTCCTTTCTTCATCAGTACGCCGTGAATCTCCTTCAACAGCCGAAGCGACAGCGGAAGTGTTTCCAGTCGCTTCAAGCCGTGGTTCATGGCGGCGACGTAATTGGAGACTTCCCGCACGTCGTCCAGCGGCACGCCGGCGATGCCATCCATTTCAAATAGCAGGAGGTCGGAGAGACTGGATTGCGTGCCTTCGATCTGCGAGGATAGCACGGCTTCCTTGCGGACGTAGGAATAGAGGAAAATTTGCGGGTTGGGCAAAACGGTGGTTAATCCGTCCAAGCGGCCCAAGGCAAGCATGGCCTTTTCAATGAGTTCCTGAATCTCGGTGTCGAGTTCCAGCGATGGGGTCACTGGCAGCGGGTTGGGCACGAAAGCGCGGGCTTTCTCCCCCGCTGCGGAAGGGAGCGGAACGTAGTGGCCGGTTAACCCGCGTTTCATAGGAGTTAAACAAGTTTTAATTCCCGCCGAACAAATTAAAGGATGAGGGCTTATCCTTTAATTGTGAAGCACCAAATTAAAGGATGCTTCACTCGCGCCAAAGCCAAATCTTCTCAAGCAATTCCCTTAGCGGCGCGTTTTTGGCGGAGGTTGGGCGGTCAAGGTGGAGCGCAGCAGGGCACGGGGGCGCGTTCCGTCGAGACTTGATCAAAGCCGGTATTGCCCCGGTGGATGCGTTCGGGCGCAAGGCGGTGTTCCATTCGCTACGGCATACTTTTGGAACGAACCTGGCCCGTGGAGGGGTCGCAAGCCGCGTGGCGATGGCGCTCATGCGTCATAGTGATCGCCGGTTAACCGACAAAGTTTATACCGATGAAAATCTGCTCGGCACATCGAGCGCAATCGATTCGCTTCCTTGTTACGCAAACGGAGCCTCCCCAATAGCCTCCCAAATTTTAGGCGCAAGCGGTCCAAACGTGTCATGGGCTGTCGCAACGCATGGCGGGGTAAAGGTTATAAAAACCATTGCCAGCATTGGCGAAAGTCACGTTCTGACACTTGCTGTCGCAAGTGGGCAGAACTGTGGAAATGGCGGGAGCGGCGGGGCTCGAACCCGTAACCTCTGCCGTGACAGGGCAGCGCTCTAACCAATTGAGCTACGCCCCCGCGTGGGGCACAAAAACCTAGGTAAACGCCGCCGACCCGTCAAGCCGCAACCAAAACGAAAAATATTCGGGCAGCAGACGCCAAGGAGGTGGGGGTGGGGAACCCCGCT
>JALOTT010000531.1 GCA_025457745.1 Verrucomicrobiota bacterium | reverse complement strand
CCGCCGACATTTGAAAATTGTGCCGATCATTTGGGTTACCGACTAAAAGCTCTCACTTCATTCTCGGTCTTAGCCACGAAAAACACTGAATATCCCAATAACTAGGCGCATTTACACAATGTATGCACTTATCAATAAGTGCATACATTCTGTAATCTAAAATGTTTCCCCGATGTATTGGGAACACGAAAAAAATTGAAGAATTACAAATTATCGACTGTTTAGCGGCAAGAATTACCGCCGCAGCATTCCCGGCAAACCGCCGCCCATCTTGCCTATCATTTTCGAAACTTTGCCCATCTTTTCCATCATCGCCTGCATCTGGCCGAATTTAGTCAGTATTCAATCACAAACTGTAGGGCTGGCTGCCGACTTGATCGCCTCCAACTCCTCCCAGCGGACGTAAAGCTTCGTGACGTTTTCTTTTGCGACGTCCAGCTCGGCGGTGAGTTGGTTGACTTGCAAGGCGTGTTTGCGAAAGAAATCCGGCTGGGCGAATAATCCC
Organism: Verrucomicrobiota bacterium; assembly: GCA_025457745.1. Lineage (GTDB taxonomy): Bacteria > Verrucomicrobiota > Verrucomicrobiia > Limisphaerales > JADLHS01 > JALOTT01. The sequence continues at coordinate 2,118 of JALOTT010000531.1, read as the reverse complement.
TCAATCCGCGTCACCTCGGCTTCAACCGCGTGAATCTGCGCTTCCATCCCCTCGAGTTCGCGCGCTTCCTTGAACGACAGCTTGCGCGGCTTCCCGGCTTTCGTCGTAGCCGCGGCTCGTAAGAGCGCGGCTGACTTGTTCGTGGAGAGAATGACCGCGCTCTCACGAGACGCGGCTACAACGGCGCGCTGCCTCTTCTCCAGATAATAATCGTAGTCGCCGGCGCTATGATGGATCTTGCCGTCACCTTCGAACGCGAGGATGTCGGTGCAGACGCGGTTCAGAAAATAGCGGTCATGGCTGACGACACACACCACGCCGGGAAACGCGATCAGCGCTTCTTCCAACACTCGCAACGTCGGCAAGTCCAGATCGTTCGTCGGCTCGTCGAGGATGAGAAAGTTGCCGCCGTTTTTCAGGACGCGCGCGAGCAACAGCCGGCTGCGCTCACCGCCGCTCAAATACTTCACCTGCGTCGTGATGCGCTCGTCGGCAAACAAAAACCGTCTGAGATAGGAGCGCACCGAAATCTTGCCGTCGCCGAAGATGACGAACTCCGTGCCGTCGCTGACTTCCTCCAACGCCGTGCGTTCCTCGCGCAATTGCAGCCGGCCCTGGTCCACATAGTTGAATCTCGTGAGCTGGCCAACCTTGACCGTACCTCCGGTGGGTTTTAGTTCACTGATGATGATCTTGAGCAACGTGGTCTTGCCGAGACCATTTCGTCCCGCGATACCGATGCGCTGCCCGTTCTGAAAGGTGAAATTGAATCCGCGAAACAACGTGCGTCCGCCGAGTTCCATGCCGAGATTGCTCAATTCCACGACGCGATTGCCGAGTGCCGGCGGCGGCGGGATGCAAAGTTCCACGTCCTCCTCAATCACCGGCCCGGCTTGCGCCGCCGTGTCGTAGTAACGCTCGAATCGGTTCTTCTGCTTGCTGCGTTGGGCGCGCGGACCCTGGCGCACCCAGGCCAGTTCCTTTTTCAGAAACATCTGGCGCTTGTGCTCGATGGTGGCGTCGGCGGCCTGGCGCTCGGCTTTGTCCAGCAGGTAATCGGTGTAGTTGCCGTCGTGCCGGAAGAAGCGGCCATCGGACAGCTCCACCATGCGCTTCACCACCCGGTCGAGAAAGTATCGGTCGTGCGTGGCAACGAGAAACGTGCCGCCAAAGTCTTCGAGAAACTCTGCCACCCACTCGATGGATTCCGGGTCGAGATGATTCGTCGGCTCATCGAGCATCAGGAAATCCGGGCGGGATACAATCGCGCGGCACATCGCCACACGCCGCTTCTCGCCGCCGGAAAGCGATTCGATGCGCCGCTCGCCTTCGGGACAATTCAAATGCGACATTGCCGTCTCGATGCGCCGGTCCAACGTCCAACCTTCGAGCGATTGGATACGGTGCTCCAGTTCCTCATGCCGCTTCGCCCGCCTACGCTCCGCTTCGTCGCGGCAAGAGTCGTGCGGCAAAGATTCAAACTCCGTGATCAGATTCAGCACATGCTGCGCGCCGGCGCGGATGTTTTCTTCCACCGACTTCACGGCATCGAGCATGAAATCCTGCGGCAGGTAGCTGACGACCAGATCGCGCCGCCGACTCACGTCGCCGCTGTCCGGCGATTGCAGCCCGGCGAGGATGCGGAGAAATGTTGTCTTGCCGCAGCCGTTGCGTCCAACCAACCCAATGCGGTCGCCCTCCTCGATGCCCAACGTGGCGGCATCGAGCACCGCACGCTCGCCATAACGAACGGTGATTTCTGTGACCGTGAGAATGGAGGGCATGTCAGGAAGTCCGAAGGCCGGAATCCCAAATATGAATCGAACCCCGAGCTTGGGGCGCGGCGCGGCTTGGCAAAGCAAAGATGGTATTCACAGGAGCGCAAACTGTATCAGATAAACCGTCGGGAACAATAAGGGAAAGCGGAGGCGGTGCGAATTCCGAACCCTTCCGGTTTGAACCTCGTCACCTCGATGGCTGCGGAATTTTCGCAAACTTTTCAGCCAGCGCCACGGCTTTGAGTGTCGCGGTGCGAGCAAAACCGGACAGTTGTAGTTAGCAAAACCGGACACCTGTAGTTTTCAAAACCGGACTTTTTCCTGCCGCAGTTGTATCTCT
>JALOTT010000530.1 GCA_025457745.1 Verrucomicrobiota bacterium | reverse complement strand
GCCCTGAAACCCGCCACACCAAAAACTGAAGTGTCACCATCAAATCAACCCCGAAAAGTAGTTTTCGGAGGTTCCCATAATTCTTTCCGAACAGTGACGATTGAACCACCTTGCCCAGCATTGGCAAGACCGAATTTTAAGTTTTTTATCGGGTGAGTTGTCCGGTAAAAGGCGTTGGGTCCCCGCGAATCGCCGTATGCGGCCAAATCAGGACACTGCCCGATGTATCGCGAGATTGATTCACGCCATTTCCTCGCATAGGTTGGCCCGCCTGTGACCGTCGCTGCGGGCGTCCCGCCTGTAGTTTCTACCACCAGACGGGACGTCCGGTGGGACGGTGGCAGCCGGGACGGACTGCCCCACTAAGCGCCAGTTGCCACAACGCCTGTTTAGAATCATTCCAATTATTGACGCACTCCGGTTCGACCGCTACATTGCGCCATTCCGATGAATCCCGTAGAGAACAAACAATTTGAGCGCGAGTTGGGCGAGCGGCTGGCGACGAGCGGATTTCGCTTCACGTCGCAGCGGCGGCAAGTGTATGACGTGCTGCTCCAGAAGCTTGATCATCCCACGACGGAAGACGTGTTCATCCGCGCCAAGCGGAAAATGCCGGACATTTCCCACGCCACCGTCTATAACTGTCTCGACGCGCTCGTGCAGTGCGGGTTGGTCCGCAAGGTCCAACTGGAGCGCGGGGCGACGCGCTTTTGTCCGAACATGGAAGAGCACGCGCATTACTATTGCGACGAGTGCGGCGAGGTTTTTGACGTATCGCTGCCGGCGGAAAGACCCTCCGTGCCGCAGCCGCGTGGATTCAAAGTGGATCATTACGAGATTGCCGTGCATGGACTTTGCGCGGATTGCGCGGGGAAGAAGAAATGACGATCAGTGGGCATAAAGTAGGGCAGGCGTCTCGCCTGCCCAGCGCGCGCGCGGCGCGAGCGGTGGAAATCAACCGCCGACTTCACCGCTGGGCAGGCGAGACGCCTGCCCTACATTCCAACGTGCGCCGAATTGCCATGATTGAAAGATTCAGCTTTTATCGCTTTTAGAAACCGATGCCCACAGCCACCGACACCATTGAGAGCCTGGTCAAACAGGAATACAAATACGGTTTCGTCACCGACGTGGAAACCGATTCCGCGCCGCCGGGCCTCAACGAGGACATCATCCGCCTCATCTCCACGAAGAAGAAGGAGCCGCAGTGGATGACTGATTGGCGGCTTAAGGCGTTCCGTCACTGGCAGACGATGACCGAGCCGACGTGGCAGTTCGTGAAATATCCGCCGGTGAACTTTCAGGACATCACTTACTACTCGGCGCCAAAACAAAATGCCGACGGGCCAAAGAGTTTGGACGAGGTTGATCCGAAGCTGCTGGAGACTTACGAGAAGCTCGGCATCCCGTTGCGCGAACGCGGGCGGCTCGCGGGCGTGGCGGTGGATGCGGTGTTTGATTCCGTTTCCGTCGGCACGACGTTCAAGAAGCAGCTCGCGGAGAAAGGCGTCATATTTTGCTCGATGAGCGAGGCGATTCAGGAGCATCCCGACCTCGTGAAAAAATACATCGGCATGGTTGTGCCTTACACGGACAATTATTATGCGTCGTTGAACTCCGCGGTGTTCACGGACGGTTCGTTCTGCTACATCCCCAAAGGCGTGCGTTGTCCGATGGAGCTTTCGACCTACTTCCGCATCAATGCGGCGAAATCAGGCCAGTTCGAGCGCACGCTGATCGTCGCGGACGAAGGCTCGCACGTGAGTTATCTCGAAGGTTGCACCGCGCCGATGCGCGACGAGAACCAGCTTCACGCGGCGGTGGTCGAGTTGATCGCACACGACAACGCACAGATCAAATACTCAACGGTGCAAAACTGGTATCCGGGCGACGAGAACGGAAAAGGAGGCATCTACAACTTCGTGACCAAGCGCGGCCTGTGCAAAGGCAAGAACTCGAAGATTTCGTGGACGCAGGTCGAGACCGGCTCGGCCATCACCTGGAAATATCCGAGCTGCGTTTTGCAGGGCGATAATTCTGTGGGTGAGTTTTATTCCGTCGCGGTCGTGAACAATTACCAGCAGGCTGACACGGGCACGAAGATGGTTCACATTGGCAAAAACACGCGCAGCACGATTGTGTCGAAGGGTATTTCCGCCGGTCGCGGGCAGAACAGCTATCGCGGGCTGGTAAAAATCCAGAAAAGCGCCGCCAATGCACGCAATTTCTCGCAGTGCGACTCGATGTTGATCGGCTCGAAGTGCGGCGCGCACACGTTTCCTTACATCGAAGTGAAGAACACTTCGGCCAGCGTGGAGCACGAGGCTTCGACCTCAAAGATTGGCGAGGACCAGATTTTTTATTGCAACCAGCGCGGCTTGGCCACGCAGGACGCCGTGAACATGATCGTAAACGGTTTCTGCAAGGAAGTGTTCAAGGAACTGCCGATGGAGTTCGCAGTTGAAGCGCAGAAACTTCTCGGAGTAAGTTTGGAAGGCAGCGTCGGATAAAATTTAACCACGGATAAACACGGATGGACACGGATAACTTGCCAGACTTGCGTAGGGGCGGAGCGACCAAGCTGCTGTTGAAAGCGGAGACTGAGCGGATCATCGGATTTGCCT
>JALOTT010000138.1 GCA_025457745.1 Verrucomicrobiota bacterium | reverse complement strand
CAAGAGCAGCGCGGCATTGAATGGACATTCACCCGGCAAGACGCCGATCGGAAATTAGGCCGCCACTATGTTGCATGACTTACATGCCGAAGTACTAGCTTGCCTGGCGGGTTGACCGTCTGAAGAACAAGCTGAAACTTGAACCCCAACTTGCCGATCTGGAGATCGGCGCTCTGGCCAGTTGGTTCGTCACTCAAACTGGAAGTTCCGCTTCTGCCCCTGCTCGCGGATGGCGGAGATGACGACCGAGTCGAGCGTGTTCGTGCCCGCGACTTCCTTCAGCCGTTGCGCCACGTATTTCTCGCGGTCGGCGTTGAGTTGGACGATCTGCGTCTGCAACTGCGCGCGTTCTTTGGCGTTCTTTTCGATGTAAGTTTTACGCTCCTCGGCGGTCATTGTCTTCATCTCGGCGGGAAGTTCTTCCGCTTTTAATGTTGTGATTTCGAAATTCTGCTCTTTTGCCGCGTCCACCAAATCCCAGGCTGAATTCCGGTAATTTGCGGAAGCTTTTGCCACGGACCGTTGCACCACGGCGCCGGAAGCCGGCGCGAGCGCCGCCACGTTCGCGTCTTGTCTGGCTTGGCGTTCCCAGCCCATCCGGCCCGATTCGCCGAACGCCAGATAGGTTTTGTTCAACTCCACGCCCAGCTTCGCGATCTCCTTGTCCTGCGGGGCTTCGATGCTCACGACGGCGCGGTTGTGATCAATCACCAGATATTTCCCGTCGGCAAGGTCCGCGCCGTCCTTCCACTTGGTGTTCACACCCTCGGTTTCGCCGCCGCAATGGATCGTGTTCACGATGATGCCCTTGGTGATCGCCGCCTTGCAGGACTGGGCGTAATTCACCGGGCCTTGCGTGAACGGCTCGTTGCCGGCGATGAAAATGACCTTGTAAACATCCGACGCCGGACTCCAGGCGAGGTCTTCCACCGCGCGTTTGATGACCCAGCCGCAATACTCGTCGCCGCCGTTGGTTTTCAAAGCGAACAATTCCTCCGAAATCTTGTCGAGGTCCGAGGTCAGCGGTTGGATTTGTCGAATCCAACCCGATGCCAGCGAAAGGCTGCTCTTGCCATATTCGTAGAGCGCCACCTGCACTTCCGGCGCGATGCCTTTTTGCCGCGCTTTAATGAATTCATTGCAAATCTTCCAAAGCTGGCTTTTGGTCTGTTCGATGAGGCCCTCCATGCTGCCGCTGGTGTCCAGCAGGATGGCGATTTGCACCAGCGGCTTTTTGGATTCCTTCGCGGCGGCTGGCGATGAGTCTCTGGCGAAAAGAATCGAAGGGAAGACAAGTGCGGTCACGAGTAGGGCGACGAAAAGCCGCACCCTCACCCCGGCCCTCTCCCATCCGATGGGAGAGGGAGAATTGTTCGCCGGTTGCTTGGAATGTCGGGCGACGGAGTTTGCCGGATGATCCTGTGTAGAACAGAACGCGGCGACTGTTGTCCCCTCTCCCATCGGATGGGAGAGGGTCAGGGTGAGGGTGGATTTATTTTCAATTTTCATATTTCTCCTTTTCTCTTGGTTACTCGTAAATCTCGTAAAGCGTGTCATTCAAAACGAACTGCACGTTCTGTCCAAGGGCAAGCCACGGCAATGCTTTGGAATTCTTCGCGGCGAAAGCGAAATATTCCGTCGAGTTGAACTGGATGCGCTGTTTCTTCGCGTTCTGGAATTGCTGCGCGTCGGCGTCCACCCATTGATTACTGGTGTTTTGGAAGAAGTTCTTCCCGTTGATGAACCGGCCTTGCTGCGAGTGTTGCGCGAGCCGTACCTTCGAGGCTTCCGCCGGCAGCGCGGTGATGCTGGAAGAGCCGCCACGACCGAATGAGCCGCTTAAGCCCAGCGCGCGGTTCGCTTCCACGCTGGCGAGGTCCCCGGCCGCCGCGGGCGCGGCGGCGTTCTTCAACTCGTGTCCGTAACGTGCGCCGGCAAGTGCTTTCTCGCCGTCCTTGTCGCGTTTGAAATCACCCCAGTTCGCCGCCGCTTCGCGTCGTGCAAGCTGGTCCTCGCCAAGTTGCCGCAACGACTGCATCGCGAGCGGAACGCGACGGCGATCCTCATCCTCGACGATGAGATAAGCGGTGTAGGGTGTGACAATGTTGTAGCGTCGGGCGAGTTCGGTGACTTCGTCGCGCAACTCGGCGTTCTCGCCATGCAGACGGATTTCATCGAGCAAATAGCCCACCCGGCGCGTGGCCCACAGGCGCGGGATGAATTCGTGATCGTCGGCTTCGCGCGGGAAGCTGACTTCGTAGGTGAACTTGCGCGTCGCGCCGTTGACCGTGCCTTCGAGCACGACGGCGGAATCGCCGCGACCGGAATAACGGCCCACGAGCACGAGTTGATCACCGCGGAACAAGTCCGGCAGCGGCGAGGGATAGAGTTTCGTCACACGCACGTCGCCGGTGAATTTCAGTGTCGGATTCGCCAGCACCGGCTCTTTGATTTTCGAGAAAAAGTTTGAAACCTTCACTTCCAGGTCTTCCTCGGGCAGCACGTATTGGCTGACGGCACGGGTTTCCTCCGTGATTTTGTCGAGCAGATGCGTGTTCACGTCCGTGCCGATGCCAAAGCAGAAAACGCGCGTGCGGCCTTCGTTGTGGCGTTTCACGTTGGCGACGATCTGGTCCTCATCCGTCGTGCCGATGGTGGGCCGGCCATCGGTGAGAAAGATCACGACCAACGGCCGTCCATCCTCCCGACCGGAACGCAACGCAAGTGCCTTGGTCAATGCATCGTCAATCGCCGTGCCACCGATGGGCTTCAACTCTTTGATGAAGTCGTTCGCCTTGTCGCGATTGGATTCGTTCGCGCGGACGAGTTTGTCGAACAGCGGCTCAACCTCGGTCGAGAAACGAATGATCTCAAAGCGGTCTTCATCGTTGAGGTTCTCGACGCAGAACTGAAGCGCCTTCTTGGCTTGCTCCAGTTTCTTGCCGGCCATCGAACCGGAGGTGTCGAGCACGAACGCCACGTCCTTGGGCACGATGTTCTGCCGCTTGGTTTCGAGGCCGGGGGAAACGAGTAGCATAAAATAGCCGTCGTGGCCGCTGGTTTTGTGTGCGACGAGGTTCACGCCCAGTTCGTCCTTCTCCGGTGCGAAGAAGAGCGCGAAGTCCGTGTCCGGTTTCGCATCATTCGTTTCAAAGCCGACGGTGGCGCTGCGCGAGCCGTGGCGTTTGATTTCGACCGAGTGGCTGGGCGAGTAAATGGACTTGAGCGGTTGTTGGCTTGCGAGTTCGACCTTGATGCTCACGTTCTTGATCGGCTTGGCGGAGAATTTTTCCGTGTTGAGCGGATAGATGTAGCTGACGAGGCCGGCGTCAGCCTTGAGAATTTGTGTGTAGGAAATCGTGATGCGCTTTTTGCTATGCGGTTCGATGGGGAAGATGCGCACCTTGAACACGTCGCGGTCGGCGTATTCGAGCAGCGCGGGGTCTTTGGCCTTACGCACGATGTCCTCGTAAATCCGGCGGGCTTTCTCAGCGGAAAGCAACTCGGCTTCGACCATCTTGCCGCCGATGTCCATCTTGAACTTGTCAATCTGCGCGCCTTTGGGAATGGGAAACAGATACGTGCCTTCGAGACGCGACGGATTCGGATTGAAAAACTCCTGGTCCACCGACGTGGTGGCGACCTGGCCATCAATCTTCACGTTGACATGGTGGTAAGTGACTTCCAACGGCGCGAAGATGTAGGGCCGCGGCGGCAGAATCGGTCGCGGCGGCCAGATGGGCGGCATGGGACGCGGCGGGCGCGGCCCGGGCCACCAATGTGCTTCGTCCACGATGATAAACCCATCCGCGCGACACTGCGGAACAGGCGAAACCAAGCCGGAGAGAACCAGCAAAGCCGACAGAGCAAGAAACCGTTTCATGCCGAATTGGACGGGAGCGGTGGGAAAATGCTCCACCCAAAATGCTGAAGCCTCGACCGTTACTCTGGCGGCGGCTTCCCTTTGGTCTCCGGCGCGAAATCCACGCCTGCCCGGTTTTCTTCCGACCTGTCAATTCTCAAGACTCGGCGGGACAAAATGCGTCGCTACCGGGGTTCCGGCGCTGGCGGCGCGGGATTTTTTTCGCGGATCGGGCTGCTGGCCCACGGTTTGCTTAAACCCGCGTTATGAGTGCGATAATGTTCAGAGTGCACGGAAAGAGCGGAGATTATGTCAAAGCGACGCTCGTTCCGGCGAACCATTCCGAAGAGCCACACTTTGGTTTGCTGGACGGCGGCATCATCACGTTTTTCCTCCTTTGCGTGAGCGGGTTGATTTGTCTCCTGCTGATCGGCTGAAACCCAGCCGCCGGTCCGCAACCTCAACGCGCGCCCGAAGCTCTCGGCGATGAAAGCCGTGGAGCGGTCGGCGCATTCGTCTTCGACGCTTTGAACGCCGAGCGCAGCAACCAGTGACGTTTCAACCCTTGCACCAACTCATCGGCATCCACCACCGCGCTCGAAATTGAACTGAGGATGTTCGTGTTCGCCTGCACCTGCGCGTTCAGGTTGCTGGTGATGCCGGCGAGGTTGTCCAACGAACGGGCAAGGTTCTCAACCAGCGCGGTGAGATTTGAGTCCGTGTGGCTGATGGTCGCGTTCGCGTTTTCCAGGGCTGAATCGAGATTTCGTTGACCGTTCGTGCCCAGCGCCCATTCGCCCAGCGCCCCCGGCCCGCGCAGTTGCGAGGTGAGGTAATTGAGATTTGACGACACTGGCCGCGCGTCGAGCGCCACGAGGTTGAGGTTCGAAGTCAGATTGGCGCTGTTGGCGAGCACGGCGGCGATCTGGTTGGTCAGGCCGAGGATGTTGGGCAGCGCGGCTTCAACCTGGTTGACGAGCTTGTCCAGCCGGTCGTTAAGCGCGGGCGACTCCGCCGGGCTTAACCAATAAATCTCTGTCAGGCTGGTGTAGAACGCGCGCTTGTCGGCGCGGACCCGGCTGTTCGCTTCGGCCAGCGCTTCGCGGTGAAATTCATCAGGATCGAGCCGGGCCAGCGCGGTGGTGACTGAATTGGTGTCCGCCAGAATTTCCCGTTCGATTTCCTTTTGCAGTTGCTCCAGTTTTTTCCGCAGCAAAATTCCCACGACGGTCTTGTTGGTTGTTTCGTCCGTGGTCGGCACTCCGGCGGTTCCCTTGGTGATTTCGAGGAAGCGGTTGCCCAGAAAATCCGACGCCACCTTCACCTGCGAATCGCTCCAGATGTAACCCTGCTTCGGTGCCCGGACGTTGAAGTAGATCGTCACGCCGTACCACGCGCCGGGCTCGTTCGGTTCGATCTGCGTGATCTGCCCTACGTCGAAGCCCATCATTTTCACGGGGTCGCCGGCCTTCAGGCCGGAAGCGCTGTTGAGCGAGGTCTGGTAATTGTATTTCGGCGTGAACCAGCCGCGCCGCTTGGCGGTGTTGTGGATGTAGTAGGCAAACCCGACGACCAACAAGACGGCGGCCAAGGTCACAAACCACCCCACGCCGCGCTCCATGCGGCTCAGGCGCGTGCGCAGTTGCGGGGTTAAATCCTGCAAGGCCATCGGTTATTTCGTTTGCCCGGAGGTTGCCGGATCCGCGTCCGCTGCGCCAGCCGGCAATTCCACACAGCCTTGCGACAAAGCCGGTGGGCGCCAAACCAGGAGCCGTCAAGCCCGGCGCGATCGGCGGCACAAAACTGCCCGCCGGCAGGAATGAATAATCGGAGCAGCGCGCACGGAGCAACGCACCCTCCCCAAGCTGGGAAGCTGGCGCTCAAGCCTTCAAGCCCTTCAGGTTCGGTTTCAATCTCTTTCCCTCCTTGATCAACGCGGCGAGCGTGATTTCGCCCTGCTTGTAGCCGGCCTCGCGGCCAAGGATGGCCGTGAGATTGGAACGCACGGACGGGGCGACGGTCGGGTTATCGTACTGCCCAGTCGCGATGAACTGGTGGAATTCGCGGATGTTGATCTTCGCACCGCTCGTATAAAGTTCCGGGTTGTTCCCTTTGTAAACGTCCTTCCCGCGCAGCAAGACGTCGCTGTAATAGTCCGTCTGGATGTAGCCGTCCGAGCCGTAAACCCGCGCGGTAATTTCATCCTTCATTTCGGGAATGGATTGGATGCAGGTGAACGACAGCGGCACGTCGTCGGGGAACGAGTAGTTGATCGCGAAATGATCCCAGATGCTGCCTTTGGGCCGGAGCTTCTGGCCACCGGTGCCGATGGCGCGGATGGGGTCGGCATTGATGATCCAAGTTGCGACGTCGAGCGAATGAATGCTTTGCTCGACGATGAAATCGCCGCTGATCGGCAGGACGTAATACCAGCTTCTCAATTGCTCCTCCGGATTTGTTGGCGGCAAACCGCGTCCGCCGCCGCGCCACGGGTAATGCGCCTCGCCCATGACGATCTTGCCGATGTCCCCGTTGCGCACCATCTGCACCGCTTTACGATAGTGTTCGTTGGCGCGGGTTTGAAAATCCACGAGGAAGACCAGCTTCTTTGCCGTGGCGCGCTGGCCGGCCCCGGCGATGGTCAGGCAGCCCGGAGCATCCACCGCAATTGGCTTGGCGAGAAAGACATGTTTACCCGCGTCCACGGCGTCGGCCGCCTGTTGCGGATGGAAGTATGGCGGCGTCTCGATCACCACCGCGTCGAGCTTGGAATCCAGCAACCGCTTGTAACCGGACAAACCAGTGTAGCGGCGTGATGGCTCAATGCCATGTTTCTCACCAAGCTTGTCCACCTTGTCCTGAAAATAGTCCGCGCAGGCGACAAACTTGTAGAGGCCGGTTTCGGTGAAGAGGTTGGCGATCCACTTGCCGCGACCGCCGCAGCCGATGAGGCCGAGTTCCATCTTGGAGCTGGCCTCCGCGCCGAAGACCATTGACGGCTTGAGCGCGGTGAGGACGGTGGCGGTGGCTGCGCCCGCGAGAAATGCGCGGCGCGGGAGGCGGGTGTTCATTGCGTCTTTCATTTTGTGAGATTGGTTTTCTTTGGTTGAGCGTCCAAATCCATTTTTCGCCAGGCATCCATGGACTGCGCCAGATGTTCGCGCGTGTCGCCGGTGATGCCATAGCATTGAAGGCCGACTGGCTTGGTGTAGCCCAGCTCGCGTAACGTGCGCAGAAGGGCGGCGATGTCGAAGTCGCCTTTGCCCAGCGGTTGGATGTAGCGATTCCAGCCGGGCTTGTCATCGAACTCGTCCGCGCCGTTGATGGACACCGCCCACAACCGCGGCATGGCCTGTTTCAAGAGCCGCTTGTAATCGCGCTGCTGGTCCACCCGCAGCCAATGGCACACGTTGAACATCACGCCGACGTTGGGACGATTCACCTTCTCGGCCACGCGAATGCTGTCCTCAATCCGCTCGATCCAGTCGTTGACGTGAGGATAAAGGAGAAGTTGTGAACCCGAATCACGGGCGAGATCGGACATCGCGCGGAGAATTTCAACGCCGCGCGGATCGGCGGAAGGGTCGGAGGGCTTCGCGCCACTGACGAGCAGGCAGAATTGCAACCCGCGCCCCTTCACCAGCGCCAGGACGTCTTTGAATCGTGCGTCGTAAGGCGGATTAGCGGCGAGGTCCACCTTCATGGTGATTTGAAACAACTTCAGCCCCGAATCATTGAGGGTCTTCAGCCGCTCATCAACCTTGTCGAGCCAGATGTGACCGACGCCTTCGTAGCCAAGTTCTTTGAGCATCTTCGCCTGCTCCTCAAAGCCCCGCTTCTTGGAGTCATGCCAGTCTATGCAGAACGGGAAGAAAGCGTTCGTCGGTCCGGCAGCGGTGGCGGTGGAGAGCGTGGCGAGGAATAGCGCGGCAACTTGTGGGAAACGTCGAAAAAACAAGTTCATGGTTCTGAATGTATCTGATGGAAAATCGTTCGCGAAAATATTTTCCAACTGGTTCGCATCGGGCGCAGTTTGAATCGGAGCGCGAGTTGTCCTCAACTCGCAGCAGGTGGATCTATTGGGCCGCTGCGGATTGGGACAATCCGCGATCCGATGTTGGCACGCGGTCACAGTCACGCTACCCAGGGCCGATTGCGTTCGGTGGCGCTGGCGATGGCTTCGCGGGCGTGCTGCGCATCCTCGGCAATCTCGAAGTCGAACATGCCGGCGAGCACAAAGTCCGCGCCGTTCTTGAACGCGTAGCGAAAGGCGTTCTTCGGCGGAATCGCGCCTGCAGCCATGACCTTGAAGGCAATCCATGGCTTCTTGACCGATTTCATCACGTCAATGGTTTCCTGTGGGTTGGCGCACCAGTAGCCGGGGAATTCGTTGTAGGGGGCCTTGATCTGATCGGGTTGGGGAGCGGTTGGGTAGCTGTGATGGTGAAAAGTCTTGATGTAGAAATCGGCTTTCACCCCGTGTTGCTCGCAGGCCTTGATCACGTCGAGCGAGTGTGCGCCGACACCGGAGGGCACCCCGAATTCCTTCGGCAGCTCGACGGCCTTGGCCATAAGGTCCATCTTGCCCTGCGCCACCAGCGAATCCGCATGGACGCCCCAAAGGTAAATAGCCTCGCAGCCGTCCTTCATCAACGACTCGACGTGCTCGCGGTACTTGGCCAGGTCCGGCTCGATGGGCGCGGTAGGGCAGATGATCCACTGGATTTTGCCGCCGCGCTCGGTGCGGTAGCGTCGCAGCACCGAGATAGGATGAGGCGGATTGTGCATGGAGAGAGTGTTGATGCCTTGCTTCTCGGCGAGCGCCAGCGTCTCCATGATCTTCTCGTCGGTGTTGTACTTCGCCGCGAGGTTATAGACGTACTTGAGATCACGGCTGTGGGTGTAGTGTGTGAGGAGGTTGCCGCCGAGAATGAGGCGGCTGACCTTGAGCTTCCCGATGCTACTTTGGGGCAGGACATCTTTGGCTGGGGATGGCGTGGCCGCGGGTTGGGGCGATTCCTGGGCTTGTGCATCCAACGCTAGCAGACTGTCGGACTTAGCCGCAGAAAGATTTTTGAGAATGTTTTGAACAAAAAGGGGCAGGAAGGATCCAACCTTCATGCCTGCACGTTTCGTC
>JALOTT010000137.1 GCA_025457745.1 Verrucomicrobiota bacterium | reverse complement strand
CAAACATGCCCATTCAGGCGCGGCAGGAAAACAGGAGGCCAAAAAACCATGAAAACGCCCTTCGCCCCGGTCCCAAAACGACGCGCTACGATTGGGCAGGACGATTTGGCGCTAGTTCTTCTCTCGCCAGCAAGCAAAGGGGCCTGCAAAACGCTGCAACGCGCGGGAAACGGCAAGATTTTTGACGCTCAACGCCTCCTGAAGTCGCCCAAACTGGTTGGAGATGCCCAGGCCCGACCAATCGCCGGAGAATCCACAGTGAACCAATCCCAGGCACAATCTTACACCGCCGCTCAAATCGCCGCCGCGCTGGGCAAGCCGCCGCAGTCGGTGCGCAGATCGTTGCGCGATGTGCCGGTAGGGATGCGCGTGGTGAACGGCAAGGAGGCTGCCGCGTGGCCCATGCTCTCACTGCCGCAGCCGTTCATTTGCCAGCTTGATGCAGCGGCTTTGCAGCGCGGCTACGCCAACGCGGAGGCCATGCTTTCCGCCCCGCCGCCCGCGCCGTGGACACCAAGAGACGGGGCCGGGAATGTCATTCCCCTGCGCGATTATTCCACCGCTGAAATTGAGCAGGCCAACAAGTTGCGCCAGGCGCTCACGCCGTCATTGCTGCGTCAACACGATCTCGAATTATCCGCTGGCGATTTCAAGGCGCAAGGCGTGGCGGATTACGCGAAAGTCTTTGGGCACACCGTCACGCCGCGTTACTTCGATTTCATTTTCAAGCGCACCGTCCAGCGCGACGCGGGCGCGGAAGATTACAGCCGGATTGAACTTTACCTCCCGGATAAACCCGCAAGCAAGCGGCAGCCGACCCGCAACCTTTCCCCCGCGATGGACGCCGATTTCGTTGAACTCACTTCTTACATCGGCGCTTTCCACAACCCTACCGCGCCGAGCCAAATGGAAAAGCGCGGCGTCTGGACACTGGCCTTTGAGCATTACACGCGGCTCGCCAGCCAGGGCCCGCCGGAGAAACGCGCGGCCCGGCGCGTGCGCGACTTCCTGTTTACGAAGGCTGCCTTTCTCGCACGAACGCGCAACGCGCTCTTGAAATCCTTCAATCGCAAGCTCGCCGGATGGAAACAAAGCGGTCTGAAGGCGCTGCTCGATGGCCGCGAGAATAACGGCGTGCGCTTTGACTTCCCGGAAGCCGACTCTGATTTGCTCATTCATCGCGCCGTGTTCAACTATCGCGGCGACGTGGCGCCCGCCTGGCGCGATTGTCTGCGGAAAGGGTTTTCAGAACCAATTCGACAGCGTTACGCCGGCAAGGCTGCCGACAAATCGCACGTGCCGGCAACCGTGATGGATTTGATCGGGCCGCAAGTGGACATTCTCACCGTGATGCACCGGGGACCGCGCGCATTCGACTCCATCAAAGGTTTTGTCTCGCGCAATTACGACGGCATTGCCTCGCTCCAATGCGTGCAAGGCGATGACTTTACTCTCAACTCATATTTTTACGTCCCTGACGGCAACGGCTGGTTCAACCTCACGCGCGGCCAGGTGATTCTGTTCATTGATTTCCGTACGCTGCGAATTCTCGGCTGGGCCTTGGAGCCGCGCAAAAGCTACAGCTCGCTGACGATCCGCAGTCTTTGCACGCACGTCTTTGGCGAATTCGGCGTGCCGGAAGTTCTCTATTTCGAGCGCGGCCTCTGGAAAAGCGCGACGCTGCTCAAGGGAAAAACCGACCCGTTTAACTTCACGGAAATCAGCCAAGGGCTGCGCGAGTTTGGAGTGCATTTTATTCACGCCGTCCGCCCGCGCTCCAAGACTATCGAGCGCGTCGGCGGATTGTTTCAGGACATCGCCGAAGGCGAACCGGGATATTCTGGCAGGGATGAAAGACGCGACGCGCCGGAATCACTTCGCAAACAGATGGCCGAAGTCGAGGCGCGCAAAGTTCATCCGTCAAAATACTTTTACTCCTATCCGCAATGGAATCACCGCATCGGCGAATTGGTTGAACAGTTCAACACCACTTCGCAGGAAGGCCGCATCCTCGCCGGCCTGTCACCGGAGGAAGCCTTTGAAAAACATCTCAATCGCGACAACCCGCCGATGCAGTTCGGCGCGCAACTCCGTTACTTGCTCGCACACGAAAAGCGCACGGTGCGCGTTACTTTGAACGGCGTCACCATTCAAATCGGCAAACAGAAGTTCAACTATCGCGGACGTGAAATCGCGCACTTGGTTGGCCGCGACGCGCTGGCGTGGTTCGACCCGGAAAATCTCGACGTGCTTACAGTCACCGATCTGGATCGCCAGAATCCGATTTGCGTCGCCCGCTCACAAGAACCGGGCGCGCTGGAATTGTTGACCGACCCGCACTCCGGCACGCTGGCGCGCGAACTGGAACGCATCGAAGACCAGGCTTCCTTCATGCGAACGCGGTTCAACGTCGTCAAAGCAAAGTTCCCGCTCCCGGAACGCAAGGCCCTGGCTGACGCGCAGACGCGCGAACTCGGCCCGCAAATCGAATTGCAAAAATCCCGTGTACGCGCGGCGGCTGTCAAAACCAAACGTCAGCGCGTGGATGCAAACAACCTTTTCCGTCAGACGGGCATGATTGTCCGCGACCCCGCGCAACTTGAAGGCAAGGCCGACGAGGCCAGGATCGTCCGGGAATTTCTCAACGCAGGAAAGGAGTCTGAATGATAAGCGCAAAACCCTTCAACGTCGAAGTCTCCGCCCGCGCGGCCACGTTCACGTTTTTCGCACCCGTGCCCGGAGCGGAATATCTTCAGCCGACTCAACGCTTCGTGATTCCAAAACGGAATTGGATGGCGCTGGTTGCGGACGGCGGACCCCGGCCCGGCACCGCCACGTTTTGCAATTTTACGCCCGAGCAACTCAAAGCCCACGGCGTAGCTACAAAGGAGGCATCTTGAGCAGCACGCGCCACACAACCACAAACGGCCCGCTTCGACAGGAGCGGTTCGCTTCCAGCCCGGAATTCGAGCGCGGTTTGATTGCGAGCATGGTCGCTCGCCGTTGCTCCGCGCTCGACGATCCCAAAGACCGCGAACTCATTTGGTTTCTTCAATACCTTTCCCACCAGCAAGGCGGATTGAAAGCGTTCGCTGCCGATCTGCTCACGAAATACGAAGGACGGCTCGGGTCCGAGGCAATGCTCAAGATAGGGAAAAAGGTCGGGCAGAACTACAACGCGGAAGAGGTTCGCAAAATCAGGCGCGACCTGCCCGGAGAAGGTAGCCGGAATTTTCCGCTGCGCGGCGAGATTCGAGATGGCACCCACTGGGTTGAATGTTACAGCAGCAAAATCGGTTGCATTTAGGACGATGACGACGACGAGGTGCGAGCCATGAAACATCCCGTTGCTTATCCCGTCGAAAGGGTCATTGCTCTTTGTCGTGAAGCGAGCGATTCATTGGAAAAGGACATCTCCAAACTGTGTCTTGATCCGCAGCTTTTGATTGGCAAAGGCATCGCCGAAACCGGATGGCCTTGGTATTTTCCGAAACTCGTCAGCACGCTGCGCGAATACATGCCGCGCTGGATCGCAGAGCGCCATGCCGGGACCGTTGTCACCGCGCTTGGTCAAAAGGTCCACGACGCGCTTGATTACACTCAGCAGAGCCGGACAATGACGCTTGTGGTAGGAGACGCACGCGTCGGCAAATCGTTTTCCGCGCACTCTTGGTGCGAACAGCATCCCGGCCAGGCTCGATTCGTCGAGGTCCCGCCGGGCAACGATGACAAGAGTTTCTTCCGCGCCCTGGCGCGTGGTCTCGGCCTTGGAAATTTCCAGCAGTACAAAGCCGTTGAAATCCGGGAGCGCGTCGAAAGCGTGCTGCTTTCCGGCGATCTGCTCTTGTGTCTCGACGAAGCGCACCGGCTCTGGCCGGAGGTCAACCTCTGGCGCGGCTTTCCCAAGCGCCTCAATTGGGTGATGAGCATGGCCAACCACGGCGTTCCGATTTGTTTGATCGGCACCCCGCAGTTTATCGAACGGCAAAAGGCTTCAGATCAAACCAGCGGTTGGAATTCCGCGCAGTTCATGGGCCGTCTCAGCCACTACGAACCGCTGCCGCGCGAATTGGAGCTTGATGATTTGATGGCCGTTGCCCGTTCGGTTTTGCCTGAAGCGGACACTCGCACCTTGCGCGCCCTGGCTGCTTACGCGCGTACGTCGGCGCGTTACCTTGCGGCGATTGACGCCATCGCCAAACGCGCCCGCTACATCGCCGGCCGCGATGGACGCCTCACCGCCACAACCGACGACGTGCGAATGGCGATGCAGCAAAGTGTCATTCCCGCCGATTCGAAGCTCGTCGCCGCGCTCAAGTCGGTTGAGAAGCCCGCCGGGCGGCAGAGCCGCAGAGGTGGCCGGTGCCACGCGAGAAATTGCTCCGCCCGGTCTGGCCAGCCGTGCTCGTTCCTTGGAACTCCATCCCGCTTGATGCTTTCACGCCGCCAACAAATTTTGCTGAAGCGCGCCCAACGCGAAGCGGGTCTTAATGACGCGGAATATCGCGACGCCTTGGAAACGGTCAGCGGTTGCCGGTCAAGCACCGACCCGCGAATGATGGACCGGCATTGCGACGTAGTGCTCGCCTACTTTGAGGCGATCCACTGGCGCAAGGTGGACAACGGTGAACTGCGGCCAAGCGGCAGAGCCGATGCAGTGTTCCGGCAACGCGGCTACTGGGCCGGGAAAAACACCAGCCAGGAGACGAGTCGCGACCGCTACACCGGCACGAATCTTGGGCGCGAGATTGCCGCCCTGGAAACGTCATTGAGCGGGCTGGGCTTTGGCGCCGGCTACTGCGCGACGATCCGCGAGAAAGTCACGCACGGACGCGCTGACGCGCACGCCCAACACCTTTACAAAGCCGCGCTGGAGCGAACACTCCGCGCGAAGCAAAACCGATTTAGCGAGCAGGTTGCCCGCTGAGAAAAACGACGAAACTGCTTGCACATCCGCTGAATGGGTGCGTAATTTTTGTCGTCACGTTTTTTGGAAGTTGGAAGTCGGTAAATCCGCACAAAATCACCGTCGGTTTACAACACACCAAGCTCGAATTTATGAAAAAGACATGCTTCACATTCGCTGTTTGCTTGGTTGCCATGCAGACGGGATTTTCCGGGTCTCTTTTCACCCAGCAAGGCAGCGATCCCTCGTTCGCAGAGGTATTGAAAAGCGGCAAACTACCGAAAGGGAAGAACTCGAATATTGGCGTGACGGGGTCCACTATCAATGTGGCGAATCAACTGGTCGAGCTCACGCCGGAGGCGAAGCGGCCAATGCCCCAGGCGATCAGGATTCACACCTTGGGAAACAGTGCGATTCCTCGATCGGACTTCAAGAAATGGTCACGGTGGTATCAGGAGGATGGCAGCACGCAGGTCTTCAGGCTGTTCAAAGGCGAGACGAATGTGCGCAATGCGCGCGAGAACGCGGCGCGCATCGAAGCTTTCAGCAATGTGAAGTGGAAGCGCGGGGCCTGGCACGATTGGAGCGGCACCTACACCATCATCAAGCCGCATGGCGCGGCGATTTTCCAAGCGAAGAACAATCTCAATGACTGGTCGGTGCAAATCAACATGAACTCCAAAGGCGACGTCATCCTCAATCACCGTCGGGCGGCGGACAAGGTGATCGCGACGGGCATGGTGAGCAAACCTTTCCGCATCCGGGTGAGGGATAACGGACTGGAGTATGAGGTTTTTCTGGATGGCAAAAAGGTTGGCGAGGGGATCTACGCGCGACCGGAGGGTACAACCTCATTTCGGTGGGGGATGTATGTTGGGCATGGCACGGTGGATGATGATGCGATGATCTTCGTCTCGGGAGCCACCGTGGATGGCCAGGACGGTAAGTAAGCGCGCAACAATAAATGCGAATTGGCGCGGCGTGTCTAGGACCGCCGATGCGAAAGAACAAGCGTTTTGGCTCCTCTCCGTGGCAGCGACGGCCGCCGATCACCCCGCAAGAACTGCGCCTGCAACTTTACCGGGCCGTTGAACACGGCCTGCGCCTGCCCCGCTTCAGCGGGTGCGCCCAGGAACTGGCTTAAGCCGGTCTGTTCTTTGTCACCCTCAAAAACTGGCTGGCGATCCCTGCTTGTGAACGCGGCGGCAGCGCGGTAAGGTGGCCGTGCTTATGGCCGGGATTTCTCCCGCGACCCTCGAACAGATTCGCGCCGCCAGTGACATCGTGGATGTCATCGGCAGCTACCTGCCGCTGAAACGGGCCGGGGCAAACTTCACGGCGCTGTGCCCGTTTCACAAGGAAAAGACGCCGAGCTTCAACGTCAATCCGCAGAAACAAATCTTCCATTGCTTCGGTTGCCACAAAGGCGGCGATGTCTTCCGCTTTGTTCAGGACTACGAAAACATCGGCTTCGTGGATGCGGTGCGACGGCTGGCGGAGCGGGCGAAAATTCCGCTGGAGTTCGACCAAACTCCCGGCGCGCAGGAATCGCGGCATCTCAAGGACACGCTGCTGCTCATCCACGAACAGATGGCGCAACGGTGGCAAAGTTGTCTCGCTAACGAAGCGGCCGGACAAATCGCGCGTGACTATCTGGCCAAACGTGGCGTGTCGCCGGAAGCCGTGAAGCTCTTCCGCCTCGGCTGCGCCCCGGACTTGTGGGACGACACGGTCAACTGGGCCAAAAGCAAAAGCCACGACCTGGCCATGGTCGAAAAGGCCGGGCTGATTTTGCGCAAGGAAGGCGCGGAACATTTCTACGACCGCTTTCGCGGCCGGCTCGTATTTCCCATCGGTGACGAGCAGGGACGGGTGATCGGCTTCAGTGGGCGCATTCTTGCCGGCGACGAAAAGACGGCGAAGTATGTGAACTCACCGGAAACCCCGATCTTTACCAAAAGCAGGGTGTTCTTTGGCCTGGACAAATCCAAGCGCGCCATCCTCGACGCCGAGTTTGCCATCGTGTGCGAGGGGCAGCTTGACCTGATCGCGTGCTACATGGCCGGAATTCAAAACATCGTCGCGCCGCAAGGCACGGCGTTGACCGCCGACCACTCGCGTATCCTCAAGCGGTACGTGGACGAGGTGGTGCTCTGTTTCGATTCCGACGAGGCCGGTCAAAACGCCACGGTGCGTTCGCTCGATGGTTTGCTCGCGTCCGGTCTGGCCGTGCGCGTCGCCGTTGTGCCGGCACCCCACGACCCGGACAGTTTCATCAAGGCCAACGGCGGCGCGGCGTTCCGCAAATTGATCGCGGGCGCGGAGGGATTCTTCGATTACTACCTGAACCGCCTTTGCGCCACGAATGACATCGCCACCGACAAAGGCCGGCTCGCCGTATTGCGGGAAATGGCCGAAGCCGTCCATAAAACCGGCAACGTGATGCTGGTGGACACCTACGCCCAGAAAACCGCGCTGCGGTTGGGCGTGGCCCCGGAAGCCGTGCGCGTGGAATTCAAAAAAACTCCCGCCGCGAAAACCGCGCCCGCGGCGGCGGCGGAAGAACCCGGCGAATCCTTTGAAGCTTCGGCGGAAATCACGCGGCCGCCGTCGCATGAGTTCTGGCTGTTGAAGTTGCTTTTTTTGCACGAGGACCTCGTGGGTTGGGCGGCGATGCACTTGGAACCGTCTTGGGTTCAGCACGAGGCACTTCGTGAAATCGTTTCCCGCCGGATTGCGGCGCAATCGGCTGAGACGTGGACGAACCTCGCGGGTTTTCTGGACGAGTGCGAATCGCCGGAGATGCAGAATCTCATTACGGAAGCTGTTGCGGAAAGCCGCGCCATCCCGAACCCGGAACAACAACTGGCCGACGTGACGTTACGGCTGCGGAATCAGTTCATAGACCGTCAACTTACTGCTCTGACGCATCGTGCCAGCCAGCCGGAGACGGACGCCGCGCCGCGTCTCGACTTGCTCCGGCAGCAACAGCAACTGCGGCAACTCAAACGCCAGCCGCTCGCGCCGCTCCCGGATTCGAGATAAGGCTTCCCAACGGGAGCCGAAAACCATTTGACAGCGCGGGCCGGATTTTTGAGCAACAATGGCTTCACTGGCCGGCCTTTCGCGCCCAGCGAAGTTTGGCCGGCGCGGAGCGCGGGTTGGAATTGCGCTCCCCCGCGGTGGGACGAATGACATCTTGGGCAATCTCGGCGTAAAGACCCTCACGCAGGCCACCGGCAAAGGTTTTCTTCACGCGGCGGTCTTCCCCGGAATGAAACGTCAGAATCGCCACGCGTCCGCCGGGATTCAGGCAGGTGGGCAGGTTTCGCAGAAAAGTTTCGAGTGCGGAGAACTCATCGTTCACCGCGATGCGCAACGCTTGAAAGACGCGGCGGATGGCGAGGCCGGAATCCTCCGGGTTCAAGCGCGGCAACGCCGCGCGGATGGCGGCGGCCAGCGAGGTGGTGGTGGTGAAAGCCATTCCGGCGAGGGCAGGCGCCAGCGCGGCGGCGTGTGGTTCGTCGGCATGTTCGACGAGCATCGTGGCGAGCGCGTCGGGACGGATTTTTTCCAATAATGCGGAAGCGGGTTGGCCGCGTTGCGGGTTCATGCGCATGTCCAGTGGCCCTTCGTGCTTCACGGAAAAGCCGCGCGCCGGGTCGTCAATTTGCATGGAAGAAACGCCGAGGTCGGCAAGGATGACATCCGCGCCCACCCCGACCCCATCCGATGGGGAGAGGGCGGAAAAGAAGTTCGCGAGCACTTGGGGCAGCCCGGCGAAGTTGCTGCGGTGCGCAGTGAAGACGTCCGGCCCAAAACCTGACGCGCGTAAACGAGTTTCGGTCTTGGGCAGCTCAAGCGGGTCGGCATCAAGGCCCAGAAGCCGCCCGCCAGGCCGGAGGCGCGGGAGGATTTCCTGCGCGTGGCCTCCGTAGCCAAGGGTGCAGTCAACCGCGATCTCACCGGGTTTGGGTGCGAGGACTTCCAGAATTTCCGCAACCATGATGGGCCGGTGCGTGCCGGCTGGGGTTTTGCCGGACGCGAGGACTTTCGCGACCGTTTCGGAATAACGTTCGGGGTTGTGTTCCTTGTATTTCTCCGCGAAGCGGCGCGGGTTGCTGCCGCGGTAACGTGGCCGGCGCGGGTGCGGTGTTGGCGTGGAACTCTCGGACATGCGGGGACACGATGCACAAATTCAGTGGCCGCTGCGAGACAGTTTGAGCGCCAGAGGGACGGGTTACGGCGGGGCCGGGAAAAGGAAAATCCGTTGGCCCCGCTTGGCGGGATGACGGCGGCAGGCTCAAGTTGCCCGCCCACTCACGCCGGCTTCATCAGCGTCAGCAGCATGGAGAATTGTTTCGTGGCCTTGACCGCGTGCGGCAGGTGCGGTGGCATGTAAAGCAGGTCGCCGGCCTTCATCGGGTGCGGCTTGCCACTGAGGGAGAACTCACATTCGCCGGACAGAATCTGGATGAGCGCCTGTTGCGTCGAGGTGTGTTCGGTCAGTTCCTGGCCTTCGGCGAAACCGAACAGCACGACCCGCCCGTTGGGGGCGCGCAGCAGCGTGCGGCTGACGATGCCATTGGGCGCAAATTGCGTTTCGCGGGCCAGGGAGATGATTGTTTCCAGGTCCAGTGACAGCAGCGGTTGTTCACTCATGGACTGATTTTCCACCGCGAAGAGTACAGGCGCCTTGATGCAAATCAAGAAAGCGTCCGTTTGTGGCTTTCAGGGCGCATATCAAACATTGAGGGGTATCCCATGATAGCAAACCCGTGGGTGGGTTGCTCTTTCATTAACGCCGGCTAAAGCAGGTGTTAATGAGATCGGAAGCACAACCGGATTGAAAAGTTGGATGAGCGCAAAGCCGTGTGCATCTGGTAGGTCCTCCCGAACGCAAAATCGCTTGGCGCGCGGGCGTTTACGCCGCTTCAACGTCCGCAAGCTCGCAAGCCAGGTGCTTCACCCAACGCCACTCGGACGTCGAAGCGGCCTGGAGGCCGCGCGCCGGGGGATTCTACCAGATCCGCAAAGCCCCTTTGGGTATTGGGGATTGACTATCATCCCGTTCTTTGTCAGTGTCCGGTCAACTTCGGGAGAGAGTTATGAAGGAACTGATCGCCTTTTGTTGCGGGCTGGTTGCGACCAGCCGCCTTTTTGCTGTCGTTCAATCGCCCATTATGCCGCTCGGGCATTGACCGCACCTCCAGTTCAAATGCAAACACTGAAAGGACAACCCATCATGAAAACACTTATCATCTCGATCGTACTGGCGGGCGGCCTGTGGGCTGCTCAAATTGCGCCGGCCGCCGCGCAGGACGCCCGTTTCTTCCGTATCGCCAGCCCCGTGCCGACGACGATTACGGAGGTGACAGCGGACGGCATCGTCACTTGGACCAATGAGGCCACGAACGCGACGTTCACCGTCCAGACGGCGACGATCCTGGCGGGCGAATCCAACTGGGTGGATTGGGTGCAGGTGCCGGTAAGCAATGCCGTGACGGTTCACCGCCTCTTTGATCTTAACCCGCCTTCCGGCATGGTGCTGATTCCCGCCGGCGGCTTCACGATGGGCAATTGCATGGAGCCGAACGAAGGGTATGGCGATGAATTGCCGCTGCACTCGGTCTATGTCTCCGCCTTTTACATGGACAAGTATGAGGTGACGAATGACCGGATGGTGGAGGTGATGCAGTGGGCGTATCAACAGGGGAAGATCAGCGTGACCAGCGCCACGGTGCGTAACCTGGAGGGCAATCAGCAGGAGTTGCTGGACCTTGATTTTTCTGATTGCCGCATCACCTGGAACGGGTCGCAGTTCCAGATGAAGGCGGCGAAAGGCGCGGGGTATCCGTGTTTGATGGTGACGTGGTATGGGGCGGTGGCGTTCTGCAATTACCGCAGCCAGAGGGAAGGGCGGACGGCGTGTTACAATCTGAGCGACTGGAGTTGCAACTGGTCGGCCAATGGCTATCGGTTGCCAACGGAAGCGGAGTGGGAGAAGGCGGCGCGGGGCGGGGCGAGCGGGCATCGGTTTCCCTGGACCGACACGGACACCATCCAACACAGCCGGGCGAACTACTACGTGTATCAGCAATATGGCACGAACTATTACGCTTACGACACCAGCCCGACGCGAGGTTATCACACCAATTTCAACACGGGAGGTTATCCGTACACCAGTCCGGTGGACTTTTTCCCTGCGAATGGGTATGGGCTACATGACATGGCTGGAAATGTGTGGGAGTGGTGCTGGGATTGGTATGACGGCAGTTGGTATTCAAATGCCGGTGCAACGCAGAGCAACACGCGAGGTCCAACTAGCCCTTTGAGCCTCCGTGTGTTGCGCGGCGGCGGTTGGAACTTCTACGCCAACCTCACGCGGTGCGCCACTCGCAACTTCTACAGGCCGGTCAACCCGAACAACGGCATTGGGTTTCGGTGTGTGAGGGGGCTTTAGTTTTTGTGCTTTTACGCTTTTACCCTTTTGATCGAGAAGTTGGGTAGGGACATCTCGCCGAGATGTCCCCGCCCACGTTCAGCGGGCGGAACGAAGAGCGGGAGATGTTCGCAGAATCAATCCACTACGGAGTGCGAGAGTTTTTCGCGCCGCTTGGGCGCGTGACGCCTCGGCGAGGCGTCCCTACCAACTGAATCGCCCAAACAACGTGGGCGCATCCGTGTACTGCCCCGGAGCGCGGGCGGTCCCTCGCCCGCAGCACGCACACACACCAGAAGGCCCCCGGATTTCCCAACGATCTCTTTGCTATCCACGCGCTGCGACCGGGGACCGGTCGTGGTCCGTCGGCGGCAGTGCGCAGGGCGCGGGACGTTGCAAAGGCAAAATAAAGGATTGCCAGTGGGCGCGGGTCTGCTATTTTGCCGCTCCTTGCTCGCCGGGCCAAATGGCGGCGGGTGAGGGAAACGGCCTTCAAATTCCGCGTTCGAGTGGGCGCGGGCTTGCCGCGACGAAGCAAAGCGCAGGCGGGCGGGCCATAACAACATTAAACTCAATCCCGTGTTCCGCGGGATGCCCCGAAAGCGTTCGGGGTTTTAACCAAAGGGAAAAAATTGTGCTGAGCATTGGTATTAAAGAATTGTTGGAAGCGGGCGTCCATTTTGGACACCAGACGCGGCGTTGGAATCCCAAGATGAAGCCCTTCATCTTCGACGCGCGCAACGGGATTCACATCATTGACCTGAGCAAATCGCTCGCGCAGTTGGAGGCGGCGTGCAATTTTCTCAGCGTCACGGTGCGCAAAGGCGGCAAGGTGCTGTTTGTCGGCACCAAGAAGCAGGCCCAGCAGACGATCAAGGACACCGCGAAGGAAAGCGGGCAATATTTTGTCGTCGAACGCTGGCTCGGCGGCACGCTCACGAATTTTAACACCATCAAGAAATCCGTTCTCCGGCTGAGGGAAATCGAGAAGATGGAAACCGACGGCTCCCTGGCCGCCTATGTCAAACAGGAGCAGGCGGTCATCCGGCGCGAGGGCGCGCGCTTGTTCAAGTATTTCGACGGCATCCGCGCGATGGACAAGCACGACAAATTGCCGGGCGCGATGTTCGTGGTGGACATCAAGCGCGAGCACAACGCGGTGGCCGAGGCGCGTCGCATGAAAATTCCCGTCGTCGCCATCGTGGATACGAATTGCGACCCGGACCTGGTGGATTACCCCATCGCCGGCAACGATGACGCGATCCGTTCGGTGCGCATGGTGCTGGCGACCATTGGCCAGGTGGTCATGCAGGCACAGGCGGAATACGAGAGCCGGGCAGCCCGCCGCAAACCGGCGGAGGAGGGCAGCGTGCCGACGGAAGCGCCGCCGGTGATCGCCACCGTCGAGGCGCCGCCCGTGATCGCCGAAACTGCGCCGCCGGTCTGAAATGGATGTGGACTCTCTGAAGGAGCCGATGGTTGCTGACAGAACAACGATTCTCCCTCAGCCTGACCCTCTCCCGCTGGGAGAGGGAACAGCCTTTGCGCATTCCAGTCTTTCCAATGAACGTCTGGCAATTCCCGTCACACGATTTCCGGCGAGACTGAGCGCAATTCTCCCTCTCCCAGCGGGAGAGGGCAGGGGTGAGGGAGAGTTCTCGAATTGCGCATCGGCATCAATTTCGGAGTTAACGTCCATAAAACCAAACTTTTAACCCTCAACTCTCAAGAAATTATATGGCTGAAATTACTGCTGCCGCCGTAGGCAAACTGCGCGAAATGACCAACGCCGGCATGATGGATTGCAAGAAAGCGCTCGTCGAAGCCGCCGGCGACATGACCAAGGCGGTGGAAATCCTGCGCAAGAAGGGCGCTGCCACCGCCGCCGTGAAGGCCTCACGCACGGCGAAGGAAGGCGTCATTGCCCAATACATCGGCCCCGGCGGAAGGCTTGGCGTTCTCGTCGAGGTGAATTCCGAATCTGACTTCGTCGCGCGGAACGATATGTTCAAG
>JALOTT010000136.1 GCA_025457745.1 Verrucomicrobiota bacterium | reverse complement strand
CTTTGGCAAGACTGGATTTGAAGCTTTTTTGCGTCGGGCGGTACGCCCGGTGTCGCCGTCGAGACGCCCGCGTGGCGCTGGGATTAACTGCTCAAATCGTCTTTGAATGTCTTCGCTCACCCGCAGGCGCGAGCATGTTGTCGAAGCACATCGCGATGTTCCGGATGAATAAACGACCGGTGTCGGTGACTTCGAGGCCGGTGGGCGTGCGTTTTACAAGGCCGTCGGCTTCGAACGGCGCGAGCAAGGCGAGTTCAGACGCGAAATGTTGCTCGAAGTTGATGCCAAGCTTTTGTGACATCGCCGCGAAATCCAACGACAGGTCGCACATCACGCGCATGATGGCTTCGCGGCGAATCTTGTCCTCGGCGGTCACGAAATACGCCTTGTGCAGCGGCACGCGGCCGGCGTCCACGGCTTCCTGATACTTCGGCAGTTCCTTTTCATTCTGCCAGTAGGCATCGGGCACTTGCGACACACCGGACATGCCGAAGGCGTAGATGTCCGACCCGGCACGCGTGCTGTAGCCTTGGAAATTGCGCTGAAGCTGCTTGTTGCGCTGCGCCACGGCCAGTTCGTCATCGGGCCGCGCGAAATGGTCCATGCCGACATAGACATAGCGGTTACCCTCGGTCAGCCGCTCGATGACGGTCTTGAGCAATTGCAGTTTCACCTCCGCCGGTGGAAGGTGTTCCTGTTGCTCCAGGATTTTTTGCGCCGGCTTGATCCACGGGACGTGCGCGTAGCTGAACACCGCCAGCCGGTCAGGCTTCATTTCCAGCACGGTGTCAAGCGTCTCGCTAAACGATTCGACCGTCTGGTGCGGCAGGCCGTAGATGAGATCCAAGTTGATCGAGCCGTAGCCGAGTTCGCGCATCCAATCCATCGCCTGCTGCGTCATCTCGCGTGGCTGGGTACGATGAACGGCTTCCTGGACCTTGGAATTGAAATCCTGCACGCCCATCGAGGCGCGGTTGAAGCCGATCTCGCGCAACGCGGCCATGTGATCCCGCGTTAGCCGCCGCGGATCAACTTCAACGCTGGCTTCGATGTCGGGTGAAAATGTGAAATGCTTGTGGATGATTTCGCCGAGCCGGCGGA
The DNA here is from genome assembly GCA_025457745.1 of Verrucomicrobiota bacterium. GTDB lineage: Bacteria > Verrucomicrobiota > Verrucomicrobiia > Limisphaerales > JADLHS01 > JALOTT01. The sequence goes on along the minus strand of JALOTT010000136.1, from coordinate 7,913 downwards.
TTTCGTCGGGCCGGAGAAACGTGGGCGAGCCGCCGCCAAAGTGGAGCTGCACGACTTTGCGGTCGGGGTTGAGGTTCGCGGCCATCTGCGCGACTTCGCGGCCAAGATAATCAATGTAGTCCTTGCCCTTGTCGTGGTTGAGCGTGATGACGGTGGTGCAGCCGCAGAACCAGCAGAGCGTTTCGCAGAACGGGATGTGAAAATAGATGGAGCGGTCGCGCGCCGTGCGGTTGTTTGCTTCGATTTTGGCGGAGAGTTGGTTCCAAGAAATCGCGTCGGTGAATTTCGTCGCGGGCGGGTAGCTCGTGTAGCGCGGCCCGGCCACGTTGTATTTCTTCACCAGTTCGAGATCCACCTGCAGCGACTTCATCTGAAATTCTTCACCGTGTCAACCAGCGCCGTAATGTTCTCCAGCTTCGCCGTTGGCGTCAAACCGTGGCCGAGGTTGAAAATGTGTCCGGGCCTGCCCCGCATTGCTTCCAGCACGGCACGACATTCACCGGCGACGATTTCGGGTGTGGCGTCGCTCAAGACCGACGGCGCGAGGTTGCCTTGCAAAGCCACGTTGGCGGGCAGCAACCGGCGGGCGTTCGCCAGAGAAAATTGCCAGTCAATGCCGATTACGTTCGCGCCGGTGTTGATGAGGTCGTCCCAGTTGCCGTGCGTGCCAAGGGAAAAGACAATGACGGGAACGCTGGTAGGGCGCGTCACTCCGTGCGCGCCGACGGCGGGCAGAGGACTGCCCGCCCTACCTGAGTTGATTCTGGCGATGATCTCCCGCATCCAACGGCCGCTCGCTTCCTGAAATTCACCCGCCGCCAAATGCCCGCCGTGGCTGTCGAAGATTTGCAGCGCATCCACGCCGGCGGCTATCTGCATTTTCAAGTAAGCGGTGATGGCAGCAGTAAGTTTTTCGGCGAGCGCATTGAAGGATTCGCGATCTTTGCGGAACAGTGTCAGGGCGCGTGTGTATTTCTCCGCGCCACCGCCTTCCATCATGAACGTGGCGAGCGTCCACGGCGAACCGCTGAAGCCGATGAGCGCCGTTTGATCGCCGAGTTCTTTGCGGAGCAGGCGCAGCGCCTTGTCCACATAAGCGAGCCGTTCGCAAACCTGCCCGACGGAAAGTTTTTCGATGTCCGCGTGGTTGCGCACGGCGAAGTCCAGGACCATGCCGCCGGTTTCGCGGAAGCGATACGCCTGCCCCATCGCTTCAGGGATGACAAGGATGTCGCTAAACAGAATGGCGGCGTCAAAACCAAAGCGCCGGACGGGTTGGAGGGTCACTTCCGCGGCGAGTTCCGGCGTCTGCACGAGTTCGAGGAAAGAATGTTTCTCCTTGAGCGCGCGATACTCCGGCAAGGCGCGTCCCGCCTGGCGCATCAGCCAAACCGGCGGCCGATCCGTCGCGCGACAATGGCAGGCTTCGAGGAAACGTTGGCGGTTTGTCAACCCGCCGGGCGCGGATTTCTCCGCTGGCGGAACGTTGCTGCGTTGATGCGGTTGATTCATGGTTGTGCTGATTTGCCAAAGTCATGCGCCTGTCACACGCGTCGTGGGCTTGCGAGTCATAACATGCCACTCCGTTCTTGAACAGAAACATTAAGCCTGCGCAAAGGGTCACTTTCTGATTGAATCCTGGTGTGCGCCGGGATTGACAAAGCCGCCAAGTTCTGCGGCAATCAGTCGCGAGGCGTGGTTGCAGATCAATCGTAGCGGGTCAACAATGACTGCCTTCTTGGCCGCCACGACAAAATACGGGAAGGGCTTGCCAACCGTTGGTGAGCAACCAACCGCCAAGCACGGCAGTTTGAAGCCCGAAGATTTTTTATGCTCGAATCATTGATGTATCCGCAGGCCGTGGCCATCCTCGGCGCGTCCCGCAAACCCGACAAGGTCGGTCACGCGTTTGTCGCCAACCTCATCCGTAGCGGCTACCAAGGCAAGATTGTTCCCGTCAATCCCGAGGCTAAAGACATCCTCGGCCTCAAGTGCTACGGCAGCCTTGCCGAATACGGTGGCAAGATTGACCTCAGCATCGTTGTGGTGCCGTCCCGGTTCGTGAAGGAGGCGATTCAAAACTCCATCAATGCCGGCGCGAAGGTCGTGACCGTCATCACCGCCGGATTCAGGGAAGTCAGCAGCGAAGGCGCGGCATTGGAACAGGAACTGGTTGACTTGTGCCGTTCCCAAGGTGCGCGGCTCATGGGGCCGAACTGTCTCGGCATCCTCAACACGCACAACCGGATGAACGCCACGTTCGCCCCGTCCTTGCCGCCGGCGGGAAAAATTTCCGTCATCTCCCAATCCGGCGCGCTCTGCGTGGCGATTCTCGACTGGGCCGCGAAGCAACAGCTTGGCGTGGGCAAGGTCATCAGCATCGGCAACAAGGCCGACCTGAACGAAGCCGACTTCCTACAGGCGCTCGCCGAGGACAAGGAAACCGCCGTCATCGCCAGCTATCTCGAAAGCATCACGGACGGCAACAAGTTCCTGCGCATCGCCGAGGAAGCCGCCGCCATCAAGCCGGTCGTCATTTTGAAGGTTGGGGTCACGCAGGCCGGCGCGAAGGCGGCATCCTCGCACACCGGCAGTCTCGCGGGCGCGGACATCGCGTACGGCGCGGCGTTCAAGCGGTCGGGCGTCATCCGCGCGGAAAATTTTGAATCGCTGTTCGATTACGCGCTGGCGTTCGCATCGCAACCGTTGCCGGCGGGAAATCGCGTGGCCGTCATCACCAACGCCGGCGGGCCTGGCATTATGGCCGCCGATGCCGCCGAATCGCTCGGTTTGAAAATGGTCACGCCCAGCGAGCCGACCAAAGCCAGACTGCGCGAGTCGCTTCCCGCTACCGCGTCGGTTGGTAATCCGGTGGACGTGATCGGCGACGCTCCTCCGAACCTATACATCCATTCGCTGAAAGTGCTGCAAGAGGACAATGACTTTGACGCCATCGTCGTCGTGGTCACGCCGCAGAACATGACCGACCCGCTCACGTTGGCGAAGCAACTCGCCGCCACCCACAATCGCAAGAAACCGCTGCTGACAGCGTTCATGGGCGGCGAAGCGGTCGAAGCGGCGAAGGCGGTGTTGATGGCGGCGGGTATTCCGAATTATCCCTCGCCCGAACGCGCCATGCACTCATTGCGCGCGATGTGCGATTATGCCGCTTGGCGGCGACGTCCGCCGCGCATCGTCACACGCTTTCCAGTCAACCGCCGCCGCGTGGACCGCGTGTTGCAGTGGCACATCCGCAGCAACATCCACCAGGTCGGCGAAGTCGAGGCCAAGGAAATCCTGCGCGCCTATGATTTCAAGATTCTGGACGGCTCGCTGGCCACCGACACCGGTGAAGCAGTCGAAACCGCCAATCGCCTCGGCTACCCCGTGGTGATGAAGATTTCCTCGCCCGAAATCATTCATAAATCCGACTTCGGCGGCGTGCGCCTCAACCTCGCGAACGCCGACCAGGTGCGCGACGCCTTTGACCTGATGATGTTGCGCGTGCAACGGCGCGCGCCGAATGCCTTCATCCGCGGCGCCTACGTGGAGAAGATGGGCACGCGCGGTCGCGAAGTCATTCTGGGTATGACGCGCGATCCTCAGTTCGGGCCGATGCTGATGTTCGGTCTGGGCGGTATCTTCGTCGAAGTGATGAAGGACGTGACGTTCTACCTCGCGCCCATCACCCAGGACGAAGCCATGCAGATGTTGCGCGGCACGCGTTCCTACGCGTTGCTCAAAGGCGCGCGGGGCCAGGCGCCGGTGGACCTCGACGCCATCGCCAGCGCGCTGCAACGCATCAGCCAGCTTGCCACCGATTATCCCGAAATCACGGAACTCGACATTAATCCATTCATCGTCGGCGAAGTGGGCGCGGAAGCCTACGTGGCTGACGCGCGCATGACCCTTTCAAACTCCGACATCCCGCCCCATCAACCATGAGCACCGAACAGATCATCCACGACCCCGCGTGGCAGGAAAAATACAAGTCGTCCATCGCCACGGCGGCGGAGGCCGTCAAGCGCGTCCGGCCCGGCCAGCGGATTTTCATCGGCACCGGCGCGGCGGAACCGCTTGAACTGGTCGAGGCCCTCACCAAACGCGCCCATGAGCTTCCTGACAGCGAAATTGTCCACCTGTTGACGTTTGGCGAAGCTCCTTACGCCCACAAGGAGATGACACAGTATTTCCGGGTGAACAGCTTTTTCATCGCGGAGAATGTGCGCGGCATCATTCAAGAAGGCCTGGGCGATTACACCCCCATTCACCTGTCCGACATTCCGCGCCTGTTCAACTCCGGCCAGCTTCCGCTCGACGTGGCCCTGATCCAGGTGACCCCACCCGACAAGCACGGCATGTGCAGTCTGGGCGTCTCCGTGGACATTGTGAAAAGCGCGACGGCCAACGCCTCACTGGTCATCGCGCAGGTGAACCCGAACATGCCGCACACGCTGGGCGACTCGCTCATCCACGTCTATGACATTGACGTGTTGGTGGCCACCGGCAAACCGATCATGGAGATTTTTCCTCCGGAAGTGGACGACACCACGCGGCAGATCGCCGACAATCTATCCGCCTTGATTGAAGATGGTTCGACCATCGAGGTGGGCATCGGGCGGATTCCGCAGGGGTTGCTCGGTTCGCTCCACGGCAAGAAGGACCTGGGCATCCACACTGAAATGATTTCCGATGGGATTGTTGACCTGGTCAAGAGCGGAGTCATCACCGGCGCGCGCAAGACGTTGGATCGCGGCAAAATCGTGACCAGCTTCTGCCTGGGAACGAAGAAGCTGTACGATTTCATCCACAACAATCCGGCCGTGGCGTTCCACCCGACCGAATACGTGAACAATCCGTCCATCATCAACCAGCAACACAAGATGGTGGCCATCAACATGGCGCTGGAAATTGATCTGACGGGCCAGGTCTGCGCGGATTCACTTGGCTCGAAATTCTTTTCCGGCGTGGGCGGACAGGTGGATTTCAACCGTGGCGCGGGCAAGTCGTCGGGCGGCAAGGCCATCATCGCCCTGCCTTCCACGGCCAAGGATGGCACGATTTCACGCATCGTTACCCGGCTCAGTCCGGGCGCGGGCGTGGTGACCACCCGGGCCGGTGTGCATTACGTCGTGACCGAATACGGCGTGGCCTACCTGCACGGCAAGAGCATCCAGGAGCGCGCCTTGGCGCTCATCAGCATCGCCCACCCGGATTACCGCGCACAACTCGTCAAGGAAGCCATCGAAGCGAAATACCTCGCCGCCACCATGTCCGACGTGGAAGGCAAGATCACGGTCGGCCCCAAGGAATTACGCGCCACCTACCTCATGCCCGACGGCACGCAAGTCATCTTCCGCCCGATCCATCCGACCGACGAACCGTTGATGCGGGAACTCTTCTACGCCCTTTCGCAACAGACGATGTATTACCGTTTCATGAGCAACCAACGCATCGTCTCCCGCCGTCAGATCCAGGACTTCGTCTATATTGATCATCGCGATGACGTGGCACTGGTCGGCACCCTCCCGGCGGCGCACGGCGAAGATGTCATCGCGCTGGGCAACTACTACCTCGACCCGAAGAGCAACCGGGCCGAAGTGGCTTTTGTGGTGCATGACCAATGGCAACGCCGGGGCATCGGCACGTTCCTGTTGCGGCAGCTCATCCGCATCGCCCGCCGCAACGGCATCCGGGGTTTCACCGCCGAAGTGCTGACCGAGAACCGGGGCATGCAGGCGGTCTTCAACAAGTCGAACACCAAAGTCCACAGCCACGTCGGCAACAACGTCATCAGTTACGAGATGGATTTTGAGTGAGGCGGCGTGCCGGCTTCAAAAAAAAGCGATAATTGCCAAAAACGGAGTTGTTTACGAAAGCAAGCGGTTCTAATCTTGTTCTCACGAAAATGTCCCGCTTGGAAATCCCATGAGCGACCGCAAACTGGCATTCGTTTACTCGCCCGAGATTGAAGGGTTGAGTTACCCGCCGGATTGCCCGTTCAAGACCCAGCGCGCGGGCCTGACGCGGCAGAAATTGATTTCGTTCGGCCTGCTCGGCGGCGAAGGGTGCGTGGAAGTTCCCGCCCGCAGAGCCACGCGCGCCGAGTTGCAGGCGCTTCATTCGACCCGCTACCTCGACGAGCTCGAGCGGGCAGCCGGTGGCGACCTGACGGTGGAAGGTTTCAAGATGGGCTTGGGCGGGCCGGACACGCCGGTGTTCAAGGACATGTTCGAGTACGGCGCGTGGGCGTGCGGTGGTGCGCTGACGGCGGCGAACCTGTTGCTCACCGGCAAAGCGGACATCGCCTTCAACCTGCTGGGCGGATTTCATCACGCGACGGCGGAACGCGCGGCGGGCTTTTGCTATCTCAACGACGTGGCGCTAGCCTGCCAGCGTTTGACCGCCGCCGGCAAGCGCGTCGCGTATCTGGACGTGGACGCGCATCACGGCGATGGGGTGCAGGAAATTTTTTCCCGGCGCCGCGACGTGCTGACGATTTCGCTGCACGAGAGCGGCAAGACGCTTTTCCCGTGGGGCGGTTATGAAAACGAAATCGGCGAGGACGCGGGCCTTGGGTACAACGTGAACGTGCCGCTGCCCGCAGGAACGTACGACGAGGCGTTCCTGCTGGCATTTGAGCGCGTCGTGCCGCCGCTGCTTGGCGCATTCGAGCCAGACGTGATCGTGTTGGAACTGGGCTTGGACACGCTGGCCGGCGATCCGCTCACGCATTTGCACCTGACGAACAACGTGGTCGTGGACGTGTTGAAACGACTGCTGGATTTCCAGCCCCGAAAGCTTTCGGGGCTGCTGGTTTCCGGCGGCGGCGGTTATCATGTCCCGAACACCGTGCGCGGTTGGGCGCTGGCGTGGCGCACCTGCCTGGGCACGGAGGATGAGGATGCTTGCAGTCTCGGCCTCGGCGGCGTGATGCTCGGCAGTTCGGAATGGGCCGGCGGTTTGCGTGATCGCGAACTGCCCGTCACGGCGGAACAGCGTGCGGCAGTCGAGCCGGAACTGCGCGCCACCCTTGACCGCGTGACCCGTAAAGTTTTCCGGCATCATGGCCTTGCGCCGCAACCCGCCGGGTGTTGCGCCGCCCCGACACGTGTCGGGGCTGACAAGGCCGGCCAGTTTTGAGGAAATACAACAAACCCAGAGACAACCAATACATTATGACACAACCAAACAAGACCGTATCCACCAGTTCACTCCAGCAAGAAGGCCAAACCTTCCCGCCACCGGCTGCCGCGGTCAAGCGCGCCTACCTCAACGCCGAGCAATACCAAAAGATGTATGAGCGCTCGATCAACCAATCAGACGCGTTCTGGCTGGAGCAATGCCATACGCTGGAGTGGGTCAAGAAACCGACGGTTGCCCGGAAATATGTCTGGGACACCGCCGCGCGGAGAATTCAGCATACCTGGTTCGAGGACGGTCAGCTCAACGTGAGCGTCAACTGCCTGGACCGCCACGTGAAGGCCGGCAAGGGCGACAGGATCGCGCTCATCTTCCAGGGCGAACCGGAGAACGACGTCACGAAGATCACCTACCAGCAACTGCTCGCTGAGGTTTGCAAGTTTGCCAACGTGCTGAAGGCCAACGGGGTCAAGAAGGGCGACCGCGTGGCCATTTACATGCCGATGGTGCTCGAACTGCCCATTGCCATGCTCGCCTGCACCCGCATCGGCGCGATTCACTCCATCGTCTTCGGCGGGTTCAGCGCCGACTCCCTGTCGGGCCGCATCAATGACTCGACCTGCAAGGTGCTCATCACGGCCAACTGCGGCCTGCGCGCGGGCAAGAACATCCCGCTCAAGGTCATCGCCGATGAGGCCCTCAAATCCTGCCCCAGCATCGAGAAGGCCATCGTTTACAAGCGCAACGACGTCCCATGCAACATGGTCGCC
>JALOTT010000529.1 GCA_025457745.1 Verrucomicrobiota bacterium | reverse complement strand
CAACGGGTGAGTTTCCCGCCTATGCGCGCGGGCGGTTGCAAACAAAAGTGCGGCAGACACTCGATCGTCCGGCCGAGCAAGAGCCGGATCGCAGTCTGGCGGCTGGTTGGCGTTGGTTGCTGGGTGTGGCAACGGCGACGGCGGTGGTCGTGCTCGTGGTTTTGCCGATCTTCCGCACGCCGAACGCGCCCGTGATTCAACTGGCGATGCTGGACACCACGGGCGGTACTCGCGGCTCTGACACGAACGAAGTCCAACTGCTGCGGCAAAGCTGGAACGCGGCCACGATGGATTCGTTCTCTGAATTTCAGTTATTGCGCGCATGGGAGACGAACTGGCCGACCGGCAAGCAGCCGGCCATCAAAATCATCTACGACCGGGCCGCAGCCGAGATGCGTGTCCTTGAACGACGGCAAGAAAAGACCATCGAGAAAACTTTCCTGATTGAACAGGACCTTGCGACGGCTTTGAAGCAAGCGAGAATCTATATTCAGTCAGAAACCAAACGCTGAGATGCCAAATGCGTGAAGCAGCGCGGCTTCGATTGGTGCGCGCCGCCGCGTCAGACAGAAAGCTAGTTTACCGGCTCTTGGCGTTGCGCTTGATCTCGTCGTTAATCCACGCGTAGGTCTTCGCCAGACCGTCCTTCAACCGCGTGCCGGGCTCCCAGTTGAAATATTTTTTGATGAGCGTGTTGTCGCTGTTGCGGCCGGCCACGCCCTTGGGCGCGTTCAAATTGTAGCTGCGCTTGAGCTTCACACCCGCGATGCCTTCCACAATGTCCACAAGCTGATTGATGCTCACCAGTTCGTTGCTGCCGAGGTTCAGCGGCTCGATCACGTCGCTGTGCATGAGCCTCTGCGTGCCCTTCAGGCAGTCGTCAATGTACATGAAGCTGCGCGTTTGATGGCCGTCGCCCCAGATCTCGATTTCCATTTTGCCGGACAGCTTCGCCTGGATGACCTTCCGGCAGACCGCCGCCGGCGCCTTCTCGCGTCCGCCGTCCCACGTGCCGTGCGGGCCATAGACGTTGTGATAGCGCACCACGCGCGTCACCAGGCCGAAATCCTCGCGGAAATGGCGGCACATGCGCTCGCTGAAAAGTTTTTCCCAGCCGTAACCGTCCTCCGGCATCGCGGGGTAGGCATCCGCCTCCTTGAGCGCGGTGACGTTCACATCGCGTTGCTTGTCGGCGTTATAGACGCAGGCCGACGAGGCGTAAAAATACCGTGGCACGCCGAATTTCCTCGCGGCCATGAGCAGGTGGGTATTGATGAGCACGGACAACATGCAGAGACAACGGTTGTTCTCAATGAAGCCCATGCCGCCCATGTCCGCCGCGTGGTTGTAGATTTGCGCCGCGCCCCTGGCCGCCTGCTCGCAGGCTTCCTTGCCCTGCAAATCCAGTCGCAGATTCTCCACCTGTGGAAAATGCTGATACCACTCGTCGAGCGGCTTGATGTCCACCGCGCGAAGGTCTTTGTGCCCCTGTCGCAAGAGGTCAGCCACCAGATGCCCGCCGATGAAACCGCCCGCGCCACAAACCACGATTTTTTCTGAACTCATATCATTAAACGTTGTTAGACTAAGAGCGTGTAGCGTAGTCGCAACGGGGATTTGTTCAAGCCAGGATTTTTCAGGATTGGCATCGCCACCGTAGTGACGCAGGCGTCTCGCCTGTGGTCGTCCCGGCGGGTGTCTCGCCGACCGGCTCAAACGGCGACCGGGACGGTCGCCGGGACTTTGGCAGCCGGGACGGCTGCCCCACTACGCCGGTGACAGCGCCACGATGCGGGCGGCGGCGGCTCCGTCCTGCGCGACCGGGAAGTTATTGCAGATTGGACTGCGTCGCCCGGTCAATCTGCTAAGGTAGGCGGCGGATGAGCAATGCGTTTTATGCTCCGGGCGAACCGCGCGCGGCGAAGGTCCGCCACCTGTTCGCCCTCATCGCGCGCCGCTACGATTTGATCAACGACGTGCAAAGCCTGGGGCTGCACCGGCGTTGGAAGCGGCGCGTCGCGGACCTGGCGGGCGTGCAGTCCGGCGACCGCGCGCTGGATGTGTGCTGCGGCACGGGCGACCTCGCCTTCGCGCTCGCGGCGCGTGGCGTGGAAGTCGTGGGGCTGGATTTCAGCGAGGCGATGCTGACGGTCGCAAAGTCCAAAGTCCAAAGTCCAAAGTCCGGAGTCGAATTAGCGGCTCCGCGCTTTCTGCATGGTGACGCCTTGGCGATTCCGTTTCCCGATGCGTCTTTCGACATTGTCACCGTGGGCTATGGCCTGCGGAATCTATCGAATTGGGAGGCAGGCTTGCGCGAGATGGCGCGGGTCGTTAAGCCCGGCGGGCGATTGCTCGTGCTCGATTTCGGCAAACCCGACCATGCGCTTTGGCGGGCGGTTTATTTCGGCTATCTGAAGCTGTTTGTTCCCCTGCTCGGACTGGTCTTCTGCCGTAAAGCCGGCGCCTACGCCTACATTCTTGAATCGCTGAAGCGCTACCCCGCCCAGCGTGGCGTGGAAGCGAAGATGCGCGAGTTGGGACTGACGAATGTCCGCGTCATCAACCTCCTCGGCGGGGCGATGAGTATCAATTACGGAGAGAAAACTTCAAACCACGCGTAATTTGAAAATTCAAAGTCGTTGCCAACCACGGCG
>JALOTT010000135.1 GCA_025457745.1 Verrucomicrobiota bacterium | reverse complement strand
GGAGCGCCTCCACTCCCATCCGGGCCGCGGCCTGACCCTCCTCGCCCGCGCATGAACTCAAAACGAAAGACCTTGGGTTTGCACCTGACGTTGGAACAGGTTTGGACGCGCGTGCAAAAACTTTCCGTGCAGCCGGGAAAGAAACTCGTGTTGCGTCCCAAGCAGGAACAGTTGCTGCAACTGCTCCGCGATCACAACAGCATGACCCCGCGCGAACTTTGGGATGCGCTCGACGTTTCCAAACAGGGCACGCTCGACTTGTTGCGTCCCTTGATCAAAGCCGGATTGGTGAAGCGAGTCGGCACCCAGAAGGCCGGGCGCTACATCCTCGCGTGATTCGTTCGCGCCCTCGTCACTTCTTCATAAACGGCGTGAACAAATCAATCGGGATCGGCAGGAACGTGGTCGTGTTGTGCTCGCTGGAAATCTCGCGCATGGTTTGCAGGAAGCGCAGTTGCAGCGCAATTGGCTGGGCACTGATCAACGACGCAGCTTGGACCATTTTTTCGGCGGCTTGGAATTCGCCCTCGGCATTCACGATCTTGGCGCGGCGTTCGCGTTCAGCTTCGGCCTGCTTGGCCATCGCGCGCTTCATGCTGTCCGGCAACGCCACGTCCTTCACCTCGACTGCCGTGACCTTGATGCCCCACGGCTCGGTCTGGCGATCAATGATCTCCTGTAGCTTTTGGTTGATCACGTCGCGTTGCGCCAGAAGGTCGTCCAGCGGTGACTGGCCGAGCACGCTGCGCAAAGTCGTCTGGGCGATGAGCGAAGTCGCCTTCCAGAAATTCTCCACCTTCACCACCGCCGCGCTAGGATCCACGACGCGGAAATAAATCACCGCGTCCACGGTGGCCGGCACGTTGTCCTTGGTCATGATTTCCTGCTTGGCCACGTCAATGGTCACGATGCGCAAATCCATTTTCACCATGCGGTCCACCAGCGGGATGAGGAAGATGAGACCCGGGCCTTTCGCGCCCTGCAATTTGCCGAGGCGGAAGATGACGCCGCGTTCGTATTCGCGCAGGATGCGGACCGCTTGCGGCAAAACGATGGAGCCGAGGATGAAAATCGCCACGACCCACGGCGCGAGACTGATGAGGTTTTTGATGGATTCAGGCATAGTTTTTCTTTTAGTTTGATTTTGGTTTCACTTTCAACGTCAGGCCGGTCACGGCGATGATTTCCACCGGCTGGCCACTTTCAATCGGCGCGTCGCTCACGGCGTTCCAATATTCGCCCTCGACAAACACTTTTCCGCCGCTCGCGTCAATGCGCGAAATCGCGTTCACGGTTTTGCCGGGCATGGTTTCCAAGCCCACGCGCACCGGCAGCAGCTGCGCCCGCAACCCCGCGCCCACGATGAAAATGAAAAACGCCGCCGTCACCACCACGCCGGGAATAATGTAAGCCAGCGACAGCCGGAAGCCCGGCTCGGCCCTGTTGAACAACATCAGCGCGCCGAGGAGAAATGAAATAATACCACCCGCCGTCAGCACACCGTGCGTGGTGGCGTAGATGTCGGCGATGAACAGGAGCATGGCCAGCCCGATCAACGCCAGCCCGGCAATGTTCACCGGCAGAATCGCCGCCATGTAGAGCGCGAGGATGAGCGCGATGCCGCCCACCACGCCAGGCAGAATCGCGCCGGGATTGCTCAATTCGCCGATGATGCCGTAAATCGCCATCAGCATCAGCAGGAACATCACCTCGGGCCGCCAGAGCAGTTGAAAGACTTTTTCGCGCGCGACCATCGGAATTTCGACGATGGTGGCGCCGGCGGTCTTGAGCGCGCGGTCGTTCACCTCGCGACCGTCGAGTTGCTTGAGGAGGTCGGGCAGGTCATTGGCGATGAGATCAATGACATTGATATCCAGCGCCTTTTCCGAGCTGATGGCGGCGCTTTCTTTCACGGAGGATTTCGCCCACTCGACGTTGCGGTTGCGTTTGGCGGCGATGGTTTCGATGTAGCTGGTCGCGAAATTCTCCAGCTTTTGTTTCATCGTGTCATCGGCTTTTTCCTCGCCGCCGGTGGGATTGCCGCCGATGGAAACCGGATGCGCCGCGCCGATGCTGGTGGTGGGCGCCATCGCCGCGACGTCCGCGGCGATGGTGATGAAACAACCCGCGCTGCCTGCATGCGCTCCGGGCGGTCCGACGTAAACCACGATCGGCACGGAGGCGGCGAGGAATTTCTGGACGATGACCTTGGTGGAATCGAGCAATCCGCCCGGCGTGTCGAGCTGGATGATGAGGCACTCGTCCTTGCGTTCGCCGGAAAGATCAATGGCGCGGGAAATGAAGCTGGCCGTGGCCGGGCCGATGGCTCCGTCAATCTTGATGAGGCCCACCTGCGCCGCGTCCGCCGCCGCGCAAGTCAGCATTGCCGCCACGATGAAAATCCAGCGTCTCATAACATCCTGACTCCACCGCAAATTACCAGAAGCAGCGCCGCGCGCAAAGGCATTTTAGTTTGGCGAAAATGCGTTTCCCATTTCCGCTCCGCCGGACTATCCTGCGCGCATGGCGCTGGTTCGCATTCTCGTGGATGGTTACAGCCTTCTGCACGGTTGGCCGGAGCTGGCGCGCGGCAAGGCCCGACACTCGGCTGCGGCGCGCGACGAACTGATTCATCTCCTCACGCGCTACCAGGACGCCATCGGCACGCCCATCACGATATTCTTCGACGGCGGCGGCTCGCCACCGGACGTGCCCAAGAATGAAGCCAACCATCACGTCGAGGTGCTGTTCTCCAAGGCCGGGCAGACCGCCGATGACATGATCGAGCGCGCGGCGCATCGCTTCCAATCGTACGGCGAAGTGCTCGCCGTCACCGATGATAACGCCGAGCGTGATACGGTGATCGCTCTTGGCGGCTCGGCTTCGTCCTGTTTGAATTTCATTGCCGAGGTCGAGGGCGCGTTGGCCGCGTCCGACGACGATTTGAAACACTACAACCGAACCGAGCGAAACCGGTTCAACCGCCGCCGATGAAAACTCCGCTTAACGTTCAGGTCGGCAAACGGGCCAAGGTAGGGCGCGTCACTCCGTGCGCGCCGGTGTTAGACGTTTCTGAAGGTGGCGCGCACGGAGTGACGCGCCCTACCCCGGCGCTAATGGGCAAGGCGGTTTTCGTTCTCTTTTCGCTCACATTCATCCTGGGATTGTCCGCACAGACGCCGCCAGCGGAACACTCCTCCGGCCGTTACCTCTTGATCGTGGACACTTCCGCCGCGATGCGTCGCCGCGCGCCCGCCGTGCAAAAGGCCGTGAGCAACCTGCTGCTCTCCAGTATGCACACCCAGTTGCGGCGTGGCGACACAGTCGGCCTGTGGACTTACAACGAGCAGCTTTACGCGGGCCGGTTGCCGTTGCAACAGTGGACGCCGGAACGCGAACAACTCGTTGCCAGCAACATCCTCGCGTTTCTCAAGGCGCAGCCGTGCGAGAAAACATCGCGCCTCGACACGGTCTGGCCCGCGTTGCAGAGCGTAGTCGAGGAATCGGAAAAACTCACCGTCTTGCTCATCTCGGACGGCGACAAAAGCATTTCCGGCACGCCGTTCGACCGCGAAATCAATGAGTTCTTCAAGATTAACTCACGGTCCCAGAAGCAAAAACGGATGCCTTTCGTCACCGTGCTGCGTTCGCGCCGGGGCGATTTCATCGGTGCCTCATTGAACCTTGCGCCGTGGCCGGTGGAATTCCCGCCGTTTCCGCCGGAGCCGAAAGTCGCCGCCGCGCCGAAACCCAAATCGCCGCCGGAAAAAACGGCCCCGCGGCCCGCCACGCCGCCGCTCATCGTAATCGGAAAAAAACCGGAGCCGGTGGCGGTCACTCCAGTCGCGGCATTCGAACCAACGCCAGCGAAGCCCGCTGCGCTGACAAACGCCATGCCAGTGGCGGTCGTCGAACCAAAGTCACCGCCAGAGCCGGCGACTCCGGAGACTCCCAAGCCCGCGCCAACAGAGGCCGCGCCCGTAACGGTGCAACCTGCGGCGACCCCGGTCGCGCCGACCGAAGCCGCGCCTGCACCTGGAGCGGCGACAGACCAACCCAAGCCAGATTTTTCGACCGTGGCGACGCCACCCGAGAAACCGGTCGTTGCACCGAGGCCGCCAGTGGTTGAACTGCCGAAACCCATGCCCATGCCGGTCGTGGTGCCGCCGGAAACCAAACCAGCTTCGCCACCCGTCGTGGCGCCGCCGACGGAGCCATCCCACGCGTCAGCGCCCACGCCGGTCGCGCTTCCTGCACATGCGGACAATGTGAAACCCGAACCGTCCCCGCCGCCAGCAACCGTAAGGCAGCCATTCACGACTCCACCCGCGCAGGTTGCGACGGCGACTCAACCGGAAACGATTTTCAATCGAACGAAACTTCTGCTCACGGCAGGCGTGCTCCTGGTGTTGGGAGTCACGTTCTTGTTCCTGAAGCAACGTCGCGCGCGCGCTGGCGCGCACGCCAGCCTCATCACCCGTTCGATGGATCAGGACAAGAAATGAAATCCGAAGCCCAAACAAATCCCGAATATGGAAATGACAACTTCACGCAGTTTTATCATCCGGCTGGCACTTTGGATTACAGCGGGCGTTGTTGGTTTCAACGTTGCCGCTCCGGCTTGGGCCGGCGATGAGTCAGGCGCGCTAACGCCGATTTTCACCGGCAAAGATCTCGCGGGCTGGAAGACGCCTGACCCGAATCCGTTTTGGAAGGCGGTGGATGGCGTGCTTGTCGGCGAAAACGACCCGGCGAAGAAAGGCAGCATGTTGTGGACGGAGAAATCGTATCGCGACTTCGTCATCGAGTGGGAGGCGCGGTGGAAGGGCGAGATTGACAGCGGCATCATGTTCCGCCAGTCCAACGAGCGCCCGCGGGAGTTGCAACTGCAAATCGGCATCTCGCGCAGCCTGAAAAGAGACCTGACCGGCTCATTCTATACTGGCGGCAAGGAAAAATATCCAGAAGCGGGCCAGGTGAAAAATCTGGAGAAACTTCTCAAGCCCGCCGCCTGGAATCAATTCCGCCTTGAGGCAAGGGGCGACACGTTCACCGTCTGGCTTAACGGCGAGCCGGCGGTGAAATATGTGAACACCAATTACGCCGGGGCCGGCCCCATCGGCTTACAAATCCATCCGGGGCTGGAAATGAAAATCGAGTTCCGCAATCTCCGGGTGAAGGGGTTGGAGTGACGGGACCGCCGACCAAAAGCCACACGGGATCGGCGACATCACGAGCGGGCGGAACGCAAGCTGCGCGGTGGTCGGAGCTGGCAGGCGGCGAATCTTGGCACGCGCGGGGAATTTCCGCCGGACGAGATCACGAAAAGTTGGCCGTCAGCTTTTGGCTTTCTGCCGGCGATTCAGCCGCCTGAACGCGAGCCTCGGCGTCAAAGCCGGCTGGGTGGGAAGAGCGAAATGAGCTTCGCTGCCGCCGCAACGGTTAGAAATTCACCCTCAACCTCCGGGGGCGCGCCAGGTCTAAAAGCGTTGCGGCAGGCTGGGATCAATGCCGTGAACAATCGCCACGTCCGAAAGCAGATTCCATGTCGCGGCCACCAATCACCAGCGTCATGTGGTGCTCCGGGCAACGCGGGGCGCGCCTTCACTCCAGACCCGATGTTACTTGCTTCGCCGTCCGCTCACGAGTTCCCGCGTGATTTCCTTCGCCCCATAAACCTTTTCCAACGCCTCCAGAATCGCGGCTGAGTGGACGGCGAGTGCGCGGCCCTGTCTGTCGCTGAAGGCATAGTCCCACGGAAGACTTTGCAGGTTGCCATCGAAGATGATGCCGACAAATTCACCCGCGCGGTTCACCACGGGGCTGCCGGAGTTGCCGCCGATGATATCGCAAGTGCTGACAAAGTTGAATGGAGTCTTCAAATTGAGCCGCGCCTTGCGCTTCTCCCACAAAGGCGGCAGGTCGAACGGCGGACGGTTATTCATTTCCTTCGCACGCTCGAAAAGCCCGGCGTAGGTCGTCAGCGCGGGCACCGGTTTGCCATCCTCTTCGGAACCCTTCACCGTGCCAAAGGCGAGGCGCAACGTGAACGTGGCGTCCGGATAGCCGGCCGTGCCCAGCAGCGCATTGCGGGCGCGCGAAATCGCCGCCTGCGCCTGTTGCTTGGTCTCATCTTGCTCTTCCGACACCTTGCGCAGCGCGCGGGCGTCAGCGTCCACGAGCCGGGCAAGTTCAATCATCGGATCATTGGCGGCGGCGACGGCACTCGCGCCCCCCGCGTAAAGCCGCTTCCGGCACCCAACGTCCCGCACCTTCGTCCCGTTGATCAACTCGGCGGCGCGATCGCGCGGGGCTTTGCCGGCGAAAATCTTCAGCACCAGCGGATCATTTGCGCCGAGTTGGCCGGCAAGGAAGGTCAACGAATCGGCGAGCGTGAGAATTTCAAGATCGGGGTAAATTGGCTTGTCGGAAAAAAGGCCAAGTTCGAGTGACACTTTGCCTGAATCGGAGAATTCGCGGAGGCGATCGCCATTGGGCTTGGGCCGCTCGTCACCGGCGCGGAGCAGTGTGCGCGCAATGCCGAAGCTCTCGCAGTTGAAGGCCATCCCGCCTTCGAGCAACGCACGCCGGATGGCTTGCGCCGCGAGGATTTTGGTCGCGTCGGCGATTTGGTCGAAAGCCGCGAGCGCATCGGCAAACTCGGGCTTGCCGGCAAGTCTGGCTTTGAAGTCCGTCTCCGCTTGGTTCTTTGCCTCCATCAAATCCGGGTCGAGCAGGCCGCCGAGTTCCCCGTCGTAAGCCTTCCGGGAATTCTGCACGCCGAAGAAATCATCTTTTGCCCGGCGGGCGTTTTCGTCGCTGCGCGCGCTCCAATTGCCCAGCAGCACTTCGAGGCGTTTGAGCGCGCTGAGACGGAACGGCGTGGCCTGGTCACGCAGGTGGGCAAGCTCCGCCACGGTGAGCAGGCGGCTGGTTCGCCCCGGATGACCGGAGACGAAAACCAGATCCCCATCGCCCGCTCCTTTGGGTGAGAACTTGAGAAAGTTTTTCACTTTGGCTGGCTTGCCGTTTTCGTAGGCGCGGAACAGGCAGATGTCCAGGTCGTAACGGGGGAACTCGAAATTGTCCGGGTCGCCCCCGTAGAAGGCGATCTGCTGCTCGGGCGCGAAGACGATTCGCACATCGGTGTAGCGCTTGTAACGGTAGAGATGATACGCCCCACCCTGCCAAAGCGTGACGACGTCCGAGCGCAGGCCGGTGCCGTCGAGCGATTCCTTTTCGACTTCGGCAATGACCTTGCGCCGCGCCGCAAATGCGACCGCGGCATCCGCGTCTTTTTTCACCGCGGCATTGATGCGCGCCGTCACATCTTCCATGGATTCGAGCACGTTGAGTTCCAGGTCGAGACACTGGATTTCCTCGGCGTGCCGGCGCGCGTGGAAACCGTCGCGGAGATAATTCTTTTCCTTCGTGCTGAGCTTCTGCAACGCGTCGGCGCCGACGTGATGGTTGGAAATCAGCAGGCCGTCCTCGCTGACAAAGCTGCCCGACCCGCCGGAGTTGAAGCGCACGGAAGATTTCTGGAGATGTTCAAGCCAGGCATCGGTGGCGTCGAATTGATAACTCGCGCGCAGCAACTGGCGCGGCGGCAGGTTGAAGAGCCACATCCCCTCGTCCGCGGGCGACGTGAGATTCAAGGCGCAGACGACCAGTGCGAAGGTTAAGCGTTTCATGTCGAGAGACAGAATAGCGAAATGACCAACCGGAGGCGACGTCAAACTTGCCTGTGATACCAACCCCAACCCGAGTTGCGGTCGGCGTGATGTCATGCGGACGCCGTAGGAGTCAAGACGGACGCGACGGTTCTGACCGGCGCCGTCAATCCCAAATCAATCATCCGGGCCGGCAGTTCAGACTTTCGGTTCAACTTGCGTCGCCGGAACGGGCTGCTCAATAGCTTGAGAATGTCGGTGACCTTCATGTGCCGGCCCAACGTGCGGAGCAGCTTGTAGGTTTGGATGGGGCGGCACAGGATGCGACGGGCAAACAGCAGCGCATAACCCTTCTGCCTGGCGCTATTGACGGTCTCGCTGGGCAGCACCGTCGGGTCAATATCGGAGCACTTAAACCATTTGTCCCAGTCCCGCTCGTCGTCAATGATTCCGCGTTGGATGTATTCCTTCCACAGCGGAGTGCCGCGATAAACACAGAGCCGGTTAAATCCGAAGGTGTCCAGCTTGAGCCGGGCGCAGAAGCGAAAACTCTCCAGGATGTCCTCGACGGTTTCGCCGGGCGAGCCAACCAGGAAAAAACCATGCGCCCGCTCGATGCCATGCTTCTTGGCCTCGCTGACCGCATGTTCGATCTGCGGCAACGTCTGCCGCTTGTCGAGCCGGTCGAGAATCTTTTGCGTTCCGGCTTCCACTCCGAACGCCAGGAAATCGCAGTTCGCCTGGCCCATGATCGGGAGTTGATCGACGGCAACGGAATCCACGCGTCCTTCGCAGCCCCATTTGAACTCCAGCTTGCGGTCAATGATTCCCTGGCAAATATTGCTGATCCGCTCGCGTTTCAACAGGAAGTGATCGTCGGTGAGGTAAATCGAGCGGTAGCCCAGGTCGTTGAGCTGCTGCATTTCCCCCAACACGTGCTCTGGCGAACGGAAGCGCCATTTACCATCCGTCAGCGCAGGGATGTCACAATAGATGCAGGTGTAGGGACAACCCCGGGAAGTTTGCACCGTGCAGAACTTCTCCAGCGAAAGCACCGCGGGCACATCAAGCGGCAAAGATTCGATGTAGTCAATCGGGAGCGTCGTCCGGTCAGGATACGGGAATTCGTTCAGGTCCCGGATGATCGGACGCGCGATGTTGCGAACCACCTTCCCGTCTTTGCGCCAGACCAGACCGGCGACGGCGGCGGGATTGTCGAGATGATCGAGATAGTCCGGGAGAAGTTCCTCGCCCTCGCCCACGCCCACACAGTCAATGTCCGCGCAATCCTTGATGATCTGGTCCGAGTTCATCGTGGCAAAAACGCCCCCGATGATGACCGGCGTCCCCGGGCTTTCGGACTTGAGCAACCGGGCCATGCTCTTCGCGGCTGGATAAGTCGTGGTGGACAGGAATGAA
>JALOTT010000134.1 GCA_025457745.1 Verrucomicrobiota bacterium | reverse complement strand
CCGGTCGCGCCTCTGGCCCCATCGCGCCCCCTCGCCGCTGGAGAGCGACGCTTGCCGGCAGGCGTCGAGCGCGGTGGACGGCGTGAGTCGCACGGCGCAGTCGTTGTCGTCAGCGCGGTCGCGAAGCAGTCCGCGGCGTCGCAGCAGGTTGCGCACGCGCTCGGCCACGGTCGCGCAAACCCAGTGGATGTCGGTGGGCGTCAAGGCTGGATAGAGGAGCTGCGCACCCAGGTCAGGGGCCGTTTCCAGGTTGGAACCATCGTCAGCCGTAGCAGCTCGATGCAAAAGTTGCTCGAGGTGCTGCCGCGAATCGCCGACAGTGAGAGCACGATCCTGCTCCCAGGGAGAGACCGGAACCGGCAAGGAGCTGGTGGCGAGAGCCATCCACAGGCTCGGCGGACGCCGCGATGGCCCGTTCGTGGCCGTCACCTGCGGCGCTCTCCCTGACACGCTCCTGGAGTCAGAGCTCTTCGGATACAAGGCCGGCGCCTTCACCGGGGCCACCAAAGACAAGCTCGGACGCTTCGCCCTCGCGCGCGGCGGCACCCTGTTGCTCGAGGAGATCGGCGAGGTGAGCCAGGCCTTGCAGGTCCGCCTCCTGCGCGTGCTCCAGGAGAGGCAGTACGAGCCGCTCGGGGCCACGCGCGGAGGAGGCCGACGTACGCGTGATCGCGACCTGTACGTAGAAATGGCCCGGCGCTACAACGCAGGCGGGATGGTTGAGCTCGCGCCGCCCGCCCCAGGCTTCGGGAGAAAGCCGGCGGGGGTATCACACGCGGACCCAGAATGAGCTCGAAGCGATAGAGAGTCTCGCGCCGATGTTTGGGATGCATCTTGAGTCGCAGAACTGCAACCCCACCATCACCGCCATTCTGTCGCGCTGTCCGTAATTCGCTATCATCGCAGGCGTTTTTACCTTGGCTGATTTGGCTTCCCCGACCGGCGGGTCTTTATCGCTCTGCCTGATAACAGCCGGAGGATGAAACGACGGATACCAATTCGTTGGCGACGGCAATGTACTCTCACCTTGCTCGCGAGCGGTTCGTAAATAATGAGATCACGCCCGCACCATTCAACCGGAAGGAGCGTGTGATGCTTGATTCGGGTGGGATCCAGCCCCATTTCTCTGACTTCGCGGCGCGCTTCCTCGTATTCCGCCTCAGTGAAAGCGGAGTTGAGGATGAACATGGCTTTCTCCTCTTTGCTGTAAACGCGAATCTCCGGTTCGCGTTGTCTGGATTTCTTTTGCGTCGTCCTTGGATGCCGTTTGTCCTTCATAGCAATTCCTCCGCGTGCTTCGTTCGCTGTGCTTTGGGCTTCTTATCCTTTTCGGCTTTGGCTTCCTCGGCGGCGCGGGCCAGATTCAACGCCAGAAGCTTTTCCAAAATCTGTTCGTCGCTCAAATCAGCGGGCCAGCCGTAGGCGGCGGCGGCGGCGGCATCCAGTTTCTTGTGCGCGAGGTCCAGCCACGCGGGGCGTTCGTTGTAGAGGTTCGTGAGCGTTCGCTTTTTCAGCTTGGCGGCGCAATCGGCGTCCTGGGGCACAAGACGCGGGTAACGCACCGTGCCGACCAGGTAGGGCGGGCAGTCCTCTGCCCGCCGCTCGTTGGATTCGGACGACGGCGTGCACGGAGTGACGCGCCCTACCTCACGCACTGTGTTCGGATCAATGTAACGCGCCCACGGGCCGTCCACGCTGGCGGGAAACTCCAGATATTCCGTGCGCGTCCATTCGGGCGGATTGAGCCAGCGTTCGCGCAATTCGTTCAACTCCTTTGCGGCGGCGGCAATCGCGGTTCGGTGCTCGGCGGGAGTTCGCGGCGGCGGTTCTTCGCGCAAAACGATATGGGCGTAATGCTTGGCCGCGTTCAGTTCGGCCTCGAGATTGTCGAGCGTTTCCGCCAAATCGTCTGCGAACGGGAAGGGAAATGTTTCAAAGCAAGTTGTCGGCGTATAACGCGGGCGTGTTTCAAGCCGCGTGCCTTGCTTCAATGCCCACACTTCGTGGAACCGCGAATGAAGAATCCCAAAGAAATAATCGTCGGCGCGGGCGAAAACTGCGAGCGCATGGTCTGGATTTACGGGCACTTCGTGCCAAGCGAAGAGGCGATGCTTGGACACAATGCTTGTCACAAGGAAACGCGAGAGTGGTTCCAAGGCTTCCTTAACTTCGGGACATGGCCGCGCGAGCCGCCACCAGAACTTTCGTTGAACGTCCTCGCGATGTTTGACACGGAGCGGATAGACATGTTGCCTCACATATCCGAACGCAGCTTCGTAAGCGGCACATTCCGCTTCAGTGAGAGTGACAGGAAAATCAATAATCCAGAAATTGGCATTTCTACGAACAACATCTTCCGCGTTTAGGTACGGCACAACTACATCACTGCTTGGTAGGTTGTTGGGGTTTGGATTTCGTAGAAGCTCAAGAGCCACCGATTCGGAAACGTCTAGCCGAGCTTTCTTCGTTGTGCCGATGAATCCAACTGCTCGATTTGCCTTTAGCTTTTGGGCTGTCGAAATGTCAGCCGAAAGGGCCGTCAGATTCGGCTGAATCTCTTTAACTTTGCGGCTGTCGAGAATTCTTGTCTCCTCGCTGCCATTGTCGAAGCCAATCATGCTGACATGCACGTTTGCGCCAGCAAGAATCCAATTTCGGTCACTCTCGGCAAAAAAGATGTCCCCCGTTTCTTTGATGCGTTTCAAAACTTCGCGGTTGGCTCCGCCGCGAATCCCCTGCGTTGCCAGCAAGCCGGCGCGTTTGCATTTGCCGTGTTCGATTAGGTCGCGCGCCTTTTCAAACCAGTAACAGCAAAGGTCAGATTGGCCGGGAATGCGGTTGCCATAATTCTTTCGGAGTTCTTCAACGTAGTCATCGCCAAGTTCGCCACGCATGAGTTTGTCGCCAAGAAACGGTGGATTGCCGACGAGGACATCGCACTCCGGCCAGGCTCGCTCGGTATAAACTTTCAAGGCGTCGTCCCCGGCGTGTTCCTCGGCTTGCGCTTCTTTCAAGCTCTTGGGTTTCTTGCGGAAGGTTTGATTCAGCAGCGCGTCTTTGTTTTCAAAGCCGTCCAGATTTTGCAGCACCGGCGAGCGGTCGTTGTCGAAACCGTTGTCGCGCCGCCATTGCAGCCAGCCGATTTGCACCGACACTTGCGCCAGCTCGAAGGCGTAGGAATTGATTTCGATGGCCTTTAACTGTTGCACACTGACTTCCGGCTGGAACGAGAAGCCGAGTTGCGCGGCGAAGGTGATGACTTCTTTTTCCAGCGCGAGCAGCATTTGCAGGGAAACGTAAAGGAAGTTCCCGCTGCCGCAGGCGGGGTCAAGCACGATGATGGAGCGGAGTTTCTTCAGAAATTTCTGGAGGTGAGCGCGTGCTTCCGCCGCCCCTTTGCCGCGTTTGAGGGAAGCGCGGAGCGTAGCTTTGAGTGCCGCCCATTCGCGGCGCAGCGGTGCCATAAGGACCGGCTCGACGATGGTTTTAATTTCATCCTCGCCGGTGTAGTGCGCGCCCAGTTGCGCGCGGTGGCTTTCGTCCAGGGCGCGTTGAAAGAGCGTGCCCATGATGCTGGGCTGGATGAATTGCCAGTCGGCTTCGGCGGCTTCGGCGAGTTTCCTGATTTCCTCCTCGGTGAGTTCAAAGACGGTGGCATCCTCGAACAGGTGGCCGTTGAAGTGGCGGATTTTATCTTTGCCGAACGTGCCGCCCTTGGCCATGACGCGGAACAGCGATTCGGTCGTCTCGGCAAAATGCTGCGGATCATGCAGCGAGGATTTGATAATGTCCGTGAACAAGTCCTTGGGCAGCAACAGGGTGTCCTCGGCAAAAAAGCAGAAGACGATGCGATTGAGAAAACGGGCGATGCGGAGATTTTTCTTTTGCGCGACGTTGACTTCGGCGCGGGTTCGGGCGTCGGCGAGTTCGACGCTCTCGCGGTTTTGGAGCGACCGCGCGACTTCCGCCAACTGCCCGGCTACTTTTTCCGTGACCTGCGCCGTAGTGCGCTGCGGCTTGAGGAAACCGGGGTCGAAGAAGATGTGCCGGAGCAGCGCGAGAATTTCGGGGCGGTCAATCTGGTCGTTGGTGAACTCGTGCGGCTCGCAGACCGTGCCGTTGAAATTGGTTTTGACGATGTAGCGGTCGAAATCGCAGACGACCATAAGCGGTGGATTCAGGAGCGACTCCCGATACTTCTGCAACTGCCGATAAGCTTCGTCGAGGTTCTTGTGCTTGCCCTTGTATTCCCAGCCGAAACCGTCCTTCTTCCAAACGTCGGCGAAACCTTTCTTGGGCCGAGCGTCAGGGTCCGCCGCGGCGAGGCCGAGCATCTCAGCGTCTTTGATCACGCCTTTCTGGAAACAAAAGAAATCATTGCCGCTCGGATCAGCCTCGACGGGCGTCGGGTGGCCGAGCAGACGGCAAAGATCGTTGAAATGTTCCTGGTAGGCGGCGGATTCCTTGCCCGTGTAGCGGTGCCACTTCTTTTTGAATTCGGCGGCAGTCATGGTCGCGCGGCGTATTCAGCGAGTTTATCCCGGCTCGGCATGGAGATTTTCTACACGAAGCCCACCTGCGGCGCAATCCTGCCGCCAAATCAGGACGCTACCCGAGTTTGCGCGCGGCTTGCTTCTTCTGGCGAATTGGTTAAGAGTCTGGCCACAAATCCAAACTGAATTATGGCTGAACCGATCATCACCCAAAAATCACCGTTCGTGCAAAAAATGGCCCCCGGCTCGTACTGGTGGTGCGCGTGCGGCGCTTCCAAGAACCAGCCGTTCTGCGACGGCTCACACAAAGGCACGGGCTTCGCGCCGAAGCAGGCGGACATCCCTGGGGGAAAAACGGTGGCCTGGTGCGGCTGCAAGCACTCGCAGAGCGCGCCGTTCTGCGACGGAAGTCATTCAAAACTGTGACGGTGACAAGCAGCAAGTGACAAGAACCACAGTGCGGAACTTGTCACCTGCCACGAGTCACCCCCCGCCCACCTCCTAGGCTTTTCTTTTGAAGACGCTGCTGGTGTCCGCAAGGTTGAGCACGGACAGATCGAGTCCACCGTCAGGGTTGCGTTCATGTGCGAGCTGGAGTTGCCGGGCGATGCGTTCGCGGGTGGCGGCGGCATAATATTTCACCACGCCGACGCCGACCTGCGCGCGGAAAATCACCAGCAACAGACACTCTTCATCCACGTTCGTGACGAACATACTGCATTGGGCGCCCGCCTGATAGACGCTCTCGAAATTGGTTTCGTGAATGAGGTTGGCGATGGTCTGGTTCGCCATATAAGCGCCCGAAGCCAGCGCGCTGATGGTGGTCAGATCAAACTGCCGGGCATCGCCTTGGTGGGTGATGAGGAAGCCGCCCTTGTCCACGATCAACGCCGTGGTGGCGTCGGTGCGGTCCAGAAACCCGCGCAAGACGTCGTTCAGTTGCCGGATGTCTTCCTCGAGCAGCTGGGGCAAAGTGGCCATGTCATGCGTACTGCGGCTCGTGCTGGTTGATGTATTTGTTGAGCAACATGCGCGTGATCATGTTGAGCGACTCGAACACGCCTTCGCAACGGTGCGCCACGGACGAAAATGACGGCGCCTGAATCTCGCGGTTGTTCAGCAAAAATTCCATGTATTCCACCGGCGCGACGTTCGGCAGGTCGCGCTTGTTGTATTGCAGGATGTAGGGGATTTCCTCGAAGTTGAGCTTCAAGGCGCGGAGATTATCCTGGAGGTTTTGAAAACTCTCGACGTTCTCGGTCATTTTCTCGTATTGCGAATCGGCCACGAATACGATGCCGTCCACGCCGCGCAGCACGAGCTGTCGCGTCGTGTTGTAAATGACCTGGCCGGGCACGGTGTAGAGCTGGAACTTCGTTTTGAAACCTTTGATGGACATGGCTTCGATGGGGAGGAAGTCGAAGAACAGCGTGCGGTCGGAGCTGGTCGCCAGCGAGACGAGCTTGCCGCGGTTGCCGGCCGTGGTCTGCACGTGGTCGTGAACCTGTACCAGGTTGGTCGTCTTGCCGCCCATCGCCGGGCCGTAATAGACGATTTTGACCTGAAGTTCTTTGGTGGCTTGGTTGATGATGGCCATATTAAATTCCTTATTTGTTCTTGCGATCCAGTTCCGCCGCGAGCGCGGCCAACGGGCCCGTGGGCAACGCCTCGCCAACGCGACCGAACGCCGCAAAGAAAATCGCGTTCACGCGGAAAATTTTCCACGGCACGTTGCCGACGGTGAAATTGAGATTGTTCAGTTCGCCCATCCGCAATTCCTTGGTAGTCTGACTGACCTTGGCAAAAATCTGTGGCAGGAACGCAGCCAGCGTGTCGCCGTTGAGTTCCGGGGGAATCCGGCTGGCGACCATCAGACCGTCGGGCAGCGCGATCAGCACGCCGGCCACGCCGTCCAGCGCCGCGGCGCGCGAAACGATTTCATTGGGCGTGGCATACTTGGTGACGAAATCCGTGCCCGTGGCTGCCTTGCGTTTGACTTCGCTTTCATCCACGCGCGCGGTGTCGGAAACGTCGTCCCAGACGTAGTAATTCGTGTCCACGACCTTGTTGACCGGAGGGGTGGCGGGGGCGGGGGCGGTGACCGCTTCAGGTTTGGGCAGGCCAAAAAATAAATTGGGAATGGTGTCGTCAACCACCACGCGCTGTTGCGGCCTGGCTTCCGCCTTTTGGCGGGCGATGAACGCAGGCGCGAGCACGCTCAACGGTAATTCCAGTTCAACCCCGTCATGCGCTGAAACACTTGTGGACGGCGCGGGCCGGATCCACGAGCGCAACATTTTCCAGGCGAACACCACGCGGCCACGTTTGAGCGCGTTCTCGACCAGCGCGGACGGCAACGCCAGCCGCGAATCCATCAAATTCAACTGCACAATTTCCTGCCGCAACGCGTCGGGCCAGCCTTGGGCCAAGGCAGACAGCGAAACGGAGAGCGCGGGGAATTCAGTTGCGATGGGCGCGACTTGTCTCGGTTGCGCGGGTTGTGACGGTTGCACGGGTCGCACAAAGCGCGATACGGGTGCAGCCGTGAAGTAGTCCTTTGGTGGCGCGGTCGGCGGCGGCGGCACCGGCGACGCTGGCAACTTCGGCTTGACTGGCGACACCGGCGCAATGGGTGAGATGGGGGCGCGATGGAAAATCTCATCTGACACCGCCGAGGACGACGGCACGAATGGGTTGCGCGCACGGGCCGGGAGCGTGGCCGGTGCGAGGGACGCCGCGGGCGCTTTAAATTGTGGGGTTGCAGGCGTCTCGGTTTTTGCTTTTCCCACCGAAAGAATCAGCCCCTGGCCTTGCGTGCCGAACGGACTGGTGATTTCCGCGGGCACGCTCACCTGCTTTTGGGCGGGGCGGCGCCCCAGAAATGCCGGATTGAGCCGCGCCAGGATTTCGGCCAGCGGTAGAATCACTTCAACTTGGTCACAACTCTCACTCGCGGAAAAAACGTGCGGCACCGCCTGCCGAATTTCGCCGAACGTCACTTTCACCACGCCGCTGCCGAGTTGAGGAAGAATTTTGTCAATCGCCACCGGGACCTTGAGGTCGGTGACATTGGTTTGCTGAACCACGCGCCCCCGCAACTCCAACGGCAGCGCGGCGAGGATCGCCGGCAGAGCAATCTGAACCCGATTGCCGTCGCCATTATGGCCGGTTGACGCGGCGGGTTGAACGGGTTTGGCGGGTGCGGAGACTTTGACGGCGGTTGTGGGTTTGTTGACGGGGGGCGCCGGGGTCGCCGTGCCGTTCGCGTCGAACTTCCGCAAAACATTTTTCAGGAAGCCGACAAACTTGAATTTCACACTTTGGGAGATGGCGCTCATGACGGGTCATCCATTCGAGCGGGGCGCGACACCCGGCGGCGATAAACCGACAGATCGTTCAATCCGCTTGGTGCTTCGTTGAAAATAAGGTTCATTCGGATATTACTTCGTGCAAACGATTTCGAGCGTGGTCTTGCGCAGAAAACATGCCAGCACAGGCATTTGGGGCCGGCGTTCGAGGCGATGGCTGTGTGACAGATAAGCAAAGCCGGCACCGTGAAACTGCCGCAACTGGTTTTATGCGCCGGGTTGTCTCATCGGTGGACTGGATGTCCACACGACTGCCTCGTACCGATTCGGCGTAAAGTTTTTCCGGCGTGCGAAACGGCATCCACACGGCGCATGGGTGCCGCCCCCCAGCCGGCGCGCGAAAAGTCTTCCGCCACGACGCGTGCGGAATATCACTTGCTTTTGAAAGCGGCTGACCAGAGCCTGATTACAGGCTTGAATTGATTGAACGTCGGAGTTAGCCGTTGAAGCGCTAAAGCGAATGGACATACGCCATAAAATCCTGCTGGTGGACGACGATCCGGACCTGTTGGAGATGTACCGCGAGCTGCTCGCGAAACTTCCCAGCCAGCCGGAAATCCACACCGCCACCAGCGGCGCGCGCGGCCTGGCCATGCTGGAAACCCACCCGTTCCGGTTGCTCATCTGCGATTTGAAAATGCCGAAGATGGACGGTTTGCAGTTGCTTTCCATTGTGCGGCGCAAGTATCCGCCCCTGCGCACCGTCGTGCTCACCGCGGTGGATGACGAGCAATTTCGCTCGCGCGTCTATGCGCTGGGCGTGGACCTGTTCTGGCAGAAACCCGCGTCGGAACATGAAATCAAACTGTTCCTTGAATGTATCGAGTCGCTGCTCGGCCATGAATCCGAACCCGGCTTCCGCGGCGTGCAAAGCAAGAGCCTCGTGGACCTCATTCAGCTCGAATGTATTTCGCAAAGCTCCGCCACCCTGCGCATCACCAACGGCCCGCTCACCGGCAAGATCTGGATCAACAATGGCGATTTGATTGACGCCGAAACCAACGGCGCGCGCGCCGAGGAGGCGTTTCAAAAAATTCTCGCCTGGAAGGCCGGCAGTTTCGAGACTTTGCCCGCCGAACCCGCGCGGCCCCGCGCCATTTTCAAATCCTACAACGCCCTGCTGCTCGAATCCGCGCAAGCCATTGACGAATCACGCGGCGAAATTTCCGGGGCGGCGCCCGGTGGAACTCCGCGCGCGCCGGCTTCGGCGCTGGCCGCGCTCGCGCAAGTGGACGGGGTGGAGTTT
>JALOTT010000133.1 GCA_025457745.1 Verrucomicrobiota bacterium | reverse complement strand
GGGCGCACCCAGGGGTGAGAGCCCGAGGCGTACTGTCAGGTCGCCGCAGGGAGCGAACCCCGAGTACGGCCGCCAGGGCGGCCATATCCGCGCTCGCAGCAGAAGACCCGTGAGAAATGCGGGCTAGTGAGTCAGCAGCCACAGGATCACGCCGATCAGGAGCAACAACGCGGCCCCGGTGACCGGCCAGGCGCGCAGGGTGTGCTCGATCCCCGCCAGATGCCCGCCCACCGCAGCCAGACGAGCCGGGCCGCGCAGATCTTCCTCGTCGGAGCCGCCGCCGTGTCCATGCGCGTGGTCTGGCACCGGCCGGTCCGACATGCGGAGCTGCACGCGCGCCAGCGGTCGCTCCAGGAGAACCCCGAGGTCGCCGGCGGGCAGCCAGCGGGTCAGATCACCAGAGAACCATCGCCGCAGCCATGCGCCCAGCATCGCCAATCCACCGCCGACCAGCAGCGGCCAGGTCGCCAGCCAGAGCACACTCGTGAAACCCAGGAAGATGCGCCCGACTGCGTCGACACCCAAGATGGCGTGCTGCGCAAGCAAGGGGAGGTGGAGGCTCGCGCCGTTCTGGCCTGCGAGCACGAGCAGCAGCGCCGGTACCGCCGCCAACGGCGTGGCGCGCATCACGGTCTCTCGCCAGGAAGCGATCGTCAGCGCCAGGGCCGCCAACAGCGGCAAGGCCAGGGCGGCAAGCAGGAGCAGGGATTGAAGCGGGGGTGCGTTCACGGCGCGTACTCCCTCGCGGCGATCAGCTTCGCCCACGCCAGCGGGCTGAACGAGGATTCCGCGAAGACACCGGCGTAGATGATCAGCCCGACCGTGACCAGCGGCGGCAGCAGCAGCATCCAGTGCGTCTCCCACGTGCCGAAACGATGCTCGGCGGGCCAGTGATCCGGCGGGGCGTTGAACCAGGCGCGATAGAGGATCGGTAAGAAGTAGGCCGCGTTGAGCAGGCTGCTTGCACCCAACACCAGCGCCACCCACTCCTCGGCGGCCTGGATCGCGCCCTTCTGCAGGTACCACTTGCTGACGTAGCCGGCCAGCGGCGGCACGCCGATCATGCCCAGGGCCGCAACGGTGAACGCCATCGTCGTCAGCGGCATCCGCCGGCCCACGCCGTTCATCTCGCTCACCCGATGCGTGCCGAGCGTCTCCGCGTAGTTCCCCGCGCAGAAGAAGAGCGTGATCTTCATGATGCCCTGGTGCACCAGATGCACCAGCCCGCCGATGGTGGCCACCGGCCCCAAAACGGCCGTGCCCAGCACGATGTAGGACACCTGGCTGACGGTGGAGTAGGCGAGGCGCTTCTTGAGCTCGTCCTGAAAGAGCGCGCGCACCGAGCCATAGACGACGGTGATGCCGGCGGCGATGGCCAGCGGACGCAACACGCCGAGCGTGGCGGCCGTTTCCACGCCATAGACATCAAACACGATGCGAACGATGCCGAACGCCCCGGCCTTCACCACCGCCACCGCGTGCAGCAGCGCGCTGACCGGCGCGGGGGCGACCATGGCCTTCGGCAGCCAGCCGTGCAGTGGCACGATCGCGGCTTTCACACCCAGGCCGAGGATGAACAGCAGGAAAATGACCTGTAGCTCACCACGATGGCTGGCCACGAGTGCCTGGATCGCGCCACGTTCCCTGAAGAAGACCGGCCCGACCAGGCTGTGCAGCCACACCACCGCGAGCAGCAGAATCGCCCCTCCCACCAACGTGTAGGTGAGATAGATCTTCCCGCCGCGCAGAGCCTCTTTCGTCCCGCGATGCACGATCAACGGATACGTTGTGACGGTCAGCAATTCATAGAACGTGAGGAAGGTGATGAGGTTGGCCGACAGGGCGATACCGGTGGTGGCCGTGACGCAGAAGCTGAAGAAGCCGAAGAAGCGGCTGCGATGCGGCGTGTGCTCCAGGTAGCCAACCGCGTAGAGCGTGGTGCAAAACCACAGGACGGAGGACAAGGTGACGAAGAGGACCGAGTTCGCATCCGCGCCCAGCGTGAACGGGATACCGGGCAGGAACTCGATGGCGAAGGCAAAGGTCTGGCCTTGGTGGATGCCCCAGAGCAACGCCGCCACGAGGATCAACTTGACTCCCGCGCCGAGCAGGTTCAGCCAGGTGCGCAACCGATGATGCTCCTCCTTCAAGAAGAAGATCGCCAGACCCGTCACGAACGAGCTGGACAGAATGCCGAGAAGCAGAAAGCCGGGGACATTCATGGCGGACGGGCGGAATCGGATTGGGGGTCTTGGGTTCGTCGACCCTGGTAAACGCGTGAGCGAGCATGCGCACGATGTAGGCCGCGGCAAGCAGGCTGCCGAGCAGCATGACCACCACCCACCACCACTGGCCCTGCGCGAGGGCGGCGTTCAGCAGCAGCCATTTCCCGGCAAACCCGCTGCTCGGGGGCAGTCCGATCAGGCTCGTTCCGGCCAGCCCGAAGGCAAACACCGAAACCGGCAGGAGGTGCGTGATGCCATCGAGATCCTTGATGCGGTCATGGCCGGCGGCGTGGAGAATGTTCCCCGCCGTGAGAAACATCGCCGTTTTCGCGCAGGCGTGCGCGCCCAGGAAAATCAAACCACCGCTCCAGGCCGTGAAACCGCTCTCGTGCGTGGCCGCCAGCGGAAACAGCAGAAAGAGATAGCCGATTTGCGCGACGGTGGAGTAGGCGATGAGCAGCTTGAGGCGCGACTGGAACAGGGCGTTGACCGAGCCCCAGAGAATCGCCGCCGCGCCCAGCAGACCGAAAAACTGCGCCACCGCCGGCGTCAGCAGCGCCGGGAACGCCTCGAACCAAAGCCGGAGCAGAATGTAGAACGAGCCTTTCACCACCAGCGCCGACAGCAGCGCGCTGACCGGCGCGGGCGCGTTGGCGTGCGCCGGCGGCAGCCAGAAGTGCATCGGGAACAACGCCGCCTTCGCGATTAGCCCGCTGGTCATCAGCGCCAACGCCACCCAGAGCGTCGGCCCGGGCTGGGCTTTGGCCGCGAGCGACGGGAGATCCACGGTGGCGCACTGCCCGTAAACCAAGCCCACGCCGAGCAGGTAGAACAAAGACGCCGACAGACTGACGAACAGGTAACGCAGCGCGGCGGTGAGGGCCGCGCGCTTGCCGGCAAGGGCCACGAGCGTCACGGCGGCAAAGCCCAGCAGTTCGAGCGTGACGTAGAGGTTGAAGATGTCGGCGGACAGGAAGAGGGCATTCAGCGCCGTCCAGAGGAACAGGAACAGCGGCCAGAAATAGCGCTCGCGGTGGAGGGCATTTCCTCGGTGGGTGTTCTCCTCCTCATGAACCTGAGCGGAACGAACGTGCCTCCTCTCTCTCTCCCCGCGAGGAACGAGTGGGGAGAGAGCCGGAGAGAGGGGCTGTCCAGCCAACTCAATGCCTCCTCTCCCCGGCCCTCTCCTCCCTCCTGCGTCGGGAGGAGAGGGAGAAGCCGCCGCCGCGCTCCGGTTCTGGGGTTCAAGGCGCGAGCCTTGGCTCGGGGAGTTCTCTCCTTCATCGGGGAGGGCCGAGGCGAGGGGGCGCTCCGGTTCGTGCGCGGTGAAATACCGCTGCGCGTAAAGCGAAACCGCCAGCCCGATTAGCGCCGTGATCAGCAGCATCAAAACGCTGAGGCCGTCGGCGCGAAGGTCAATGCCCAAGGGCGCGCTCCAACCGCCGACCCGGTGGACTTGCACGCCGTCCGCCAGCACATGGCGCGTCAGTTGAACGATGGCGAGGCCGACCACGGCTGCCGTGCCGAGGGTCAGCCAGCGTCCGCGCCGGGGCAGGGCGAAAGCCAGCGCCGCTGCCGCGAGCGGCGAGAGGATCAGTAACGCGATGGCCCAGGCGGCGGTCATGCGGAGTGGGTTTCCTCGCGATGCTCACTCGCAGCGGGACTTGCGTCCGAAGAATCAGTGGCCTCCTCGTTGTCATCCAGTTCCACCTTGCCCGTCGCCGCCTGCACCCGATCCGCCAGCGCCAGCGCGAGGCCCGTCGCGCAGACGGACACCACGATGCCGGTCAGCACCATCGCTTGAGGAACGGGGTCAGGAATCACGCCAGCGGTTTGCGCGCCCAGCGCGAGGTAAACCAGAAACACGCCGCTGCCCATGACGTTCAGGGCCATGATGCGTCGCAGCAGATGCGCCTGGATCAGCAGCGAGTAGAACCCGATGGCGAACAGCGCCGCGCCGGCGAGCAGGTAGAGGCGATGGTCGGTTTCAGGCATGTTCAGAAGGATTACGTTCGGCGGAATCGGGTTGGCCGTCGGCCGGTCTGCCTCCGAGATAGAGCAGGCCCAGCGTCAGCCCAATGGAGATCAGCGCGGCGGATTCAATGACCATGATCCAAGTGCCGCCGCTGCCGGGCGGGTATTGCAGGAGGCCGCCGGTCAGCCGCAGCGTGATGGCGCACACCGTGGCGAAGACCAGCACCCCCAGCACGAGGCCTGCGCGCAGGAGGCCGGCGCGATTCACGACGCGCCGCGCCAGTCCGCCGAGCATCACTAGCACGAGCGCGCCGCCCAGTAACGCCCCGCCTTGAAACGCCCCGCCCGGCGCGAACGCGCCGATCCAGAGCAGATAACCCGCCGCCAGCGCCAGCATCGGTAGCACGATGCGCAGCAGCGACAGCAGCAGCGGACGGTCGCGCAGGTCGGCGGCGGGCCATTCGCCGCGTCGCAGCAACCACACGCCCACGATGGCCAGCAGCAGCACGCCGACTTCGAGCAGCGTGTCATGGCCGCGATAGTTGAGCAGCACGGCGGTGACGGGATTCGTCACGCCGCTTTCGGAAAGCTTCGCCAGCGCCGCCTCGGTCAGGCCCGCGGGTTTTGCCGGGAGCGAAAGCACCGCCCAACTCAGCGCCGCCAGCAGCGCGAGCGAAAGAACTCCGATGGAAATGCGGCGCATCATTTCAAATCCTCCGAGCGTGACCGGGTTGCGGCCTTTTCCCGCTTTCGCATCCGCACCAGCGCCGCCAGGATGAGCGCGCCGGTCAGCCCCGAACCCACCGCCGCTTCCGCCAATGCCACGTCCGGCGCGCGCAACCGCACCCAGGCCACGGCGAGCAACAGACCCAGCGCGATGAACTTGATCACGGCGCGAAACAGGTCGCGGTCGTTCAATGAGCGCCACGCGAGCACCAGGATGACAAGCAGAAGAACCCAGTCGAAAATCTGGAGCATCACGGAGTCCTCCTCGTCCACGGTTTCTGCCCCCGCCGGTAAGCTTCGTTGCCGATGAGGAAGCAGACGGTGGCGCTGGCGGCCAACACCAGCACCCAGATCAGCCCGAGCTTGAAAATCTCCGCCCCGCTTTCCGCCTGCAGCATCAGCGCCAGCACGGTGAGGCCGAGCCCCACGTTGTCGGCCTTGGTCAAAGCATGAAGCCGCGAGTAGAGGTCCGGGAAGCGCAACAAACCCACCGTGCCGGCCACGAAGAAGAACAGCGCGGCGGTCAGCAGCAAGCCGGTCAGGATGTCGAGGACGATCATGGCTTCCGGTCCTCCTTCGAGTCATCGTCCGGCCAACCACGCAGCACAAATGCCACGCCCAGCACGGCGGCGAGCAGCGCGAACACGAGGGCGATGTCCAGCGCGCGGGCCAGCCCCAGAGCTTTGCCCAGTACGAGCACCAGCGCCACGCCGGTGCTGCCAAAGAGCAGCGCCGCCAGCAGGCTGTCGGCCCGGCCCGGTTGACGGAAGACGTGGCCCAATCCCACGACGATGGTCAGCAGCAGAGCGACCGCGGCACTGAGGTAGAGCACGCTCACGCCGCCACCTCCTTTTGCCCCGGGAGCACCAGCCCGAACAACGCGGCCACGCGGCTCTCCAGTTCGCGGAGTTCCTTCTCGACGCGTGGCGAGTAATCGAGCGCATGGACACAAAGGCTCTTTTCCGTGATCGCCACCACGGCGGTGCCAGGCAGCAGGCTGATGGTGCTGCAGAAAAACAAACGGGCCGCACCCGGTGGCAGGTGGAGCGGGACGCAGACGATGGCCGGGGACAGAGCCAGCTTTGGCGAGAGGGCACGCCAAGCCACATCCCAGCCGCCGCGCAACGACTCGCGCAGAAACCATCCGGGGAAGGCGATCGCGCCCCCCAACGACCAATGCCACGGAATATCCGGCAGCAGCTTCACACTGATCCAGGCTGCGGCGATCACCACCGGCCCGCCGACAATCCATGAACTCCAGTCCGTCCCGTTCAACCCGAGCCAGACGAGCGCCATCAGGGCGAGACGCGTGAGGAATCGTACCGCGAGAGTGGAGGGCGGCGGAGGCTGAGCTTGCTGTGGGATTGCGGTCATGCGCGGGTTCAGGGTTTGGGCCAGAGATGCCACAGGTAGCCACCGTAGATGGCCAAAAGCAGCGCGCCTTCCCAGCGGCGCAGCCTGAAGCCCGACCAGGCGATCGCCAGCAGCACGAGGGAAATGCCGATCATGACGAGCGTGTCCGTCTGGCTCACGCCCTGGCCGTTGATGGGCGGGGCGATGACGCCGCTCACGCCGAGGATGGCGAGGATGTTGTAGATGTTCGAGCCGACGACATTGCCGATGGCGATGTCGGGCTGCTTGCGCCAGGCCGCCATGAGCGAGGACGCCAGTTCCGGCAGGCTGGTGCCGGCGGCGACGATGGTCAGGCCAATGAAGGCTTCGCTCAACTTGAACAGCCGGGCGAGGTCCACGGCACCGGTAACAAACAGGCGCGACCCCAGCACCAAGACCACCAGGCCGGCCGCAATTAACGCCGCATCTTTCCACGCCGAACCGGTGGGCGGGGGAACACCTTCGCCAAACTCCTGCTGGACTTCCGCGCTGGCCTGACGCCGGGCGAGCCGGATGTTCAAGACCGTGTATCCGACGATGAGGACGAGGAAGACGAGCGCCTCCCAGAGCTGGATTTGTCCGTCCAGGAAGAACATCAGAAACAGCAAAGCAACACCGACCATCACCGGGGTGTCGAATTTGAGAAGCTGCAACTGCACCCGCATCGGGCAGATCAGGGCGGTGAGGCCGAGGATGACGCCGATGTTGAAGATGTTCGAGCCGACAACGTTTCCAATGGCGATGGCGCCCTGTCCTTTGGCGGCGGCCACGGAACTGACGATCAACTCGGGGGTGCTGGTGCCGTAGGCCACCACGGTCAGCCCGACCAGCAACGGGGTCACCCCGAGCCGCACGGCCAGCGAGGCGCCGCCGCAAACGAGCCACTCGGCGCCGAAGTACAGAGCCGCGAGGCCCGCCAGGAGCATCAAGGCAATGACCATAAACCCCAGATAGGCTGACAAAACCGACTGCTATTGACCAGTGATTCCTACCATCGTCTTTTCCGCGGCAGCCACCGGTGGACGCACCACCAGCACGGAGCAGGGGATTTCCTTCAGCAACCGCTCGA
The DNA here is from genome assembly GCA_025457745.1 of Verrucomicrobiota bacterium. Classification (GTDB taxonomy): domain Bacteria; phylum Verrucomicrobiota; class Verrucomicrobiia; order Limisphaerales; family JADLHS01; genus JALOTT01. The sequence goes on along the minus strand of JALOTT010000133.1, from coordinate 10,090 downwards.
CCGTTGAACCGAGCAGGATGTAGCGCAGATTCGTGCTCCCTTTGTTTCCCAACACGACCAGATCGGCCTGCACGCGGCGGGCATACTCGGCGATGCCGTGCCCATAGCTGCTGGCGTCGAAGACGGTGAAGAGCGTCTTGCGGCCCGTGGTGTCGCCGACGAATTCGCGGAGCCGATGCTCCAGGAGCGTTCGATACTGGCGTTCAAAGTCGGGGTTGGCGGCGGGCGTCTCGGCACGATAGCGGAGCCGGCGCCACGGACCCTCGAAGACGTGCAGGACGTGAACTTCGCTCTGGTCTTGAGCGCCCACCCGCAGGCTCTGAACCACGGCTTCCCGCGACGTTTCCGAAAAGTCCACACACGCCACCACGGTGCGAAACGGATGAACCTGGCCGGCTTTCACCAGCATGACTTTGGTCGGCGCTTTGCGCAGGCACTTGGTGGCCAGCGTGCCGGCCCCGGAGGGCAGCAACGAGTCGCCACTCACGCCGAGCACCAACAAATCCGCCCGCTTGGAGCGCAGCGCCGATAGCAGGACATCGATCGGCGGCCCCACGGAAACCTCCCCGGTGGTGCCCACCGGAGCACCCGCCTCCTCAATCCACTGGCGGAGCCGGCCACGGGCATCCCGCACCGTATCGTCCCGGATCAGTTCGGCGCTGAGCCCGAGCGCCTCAGCGGCTTCGGTGATGACAAGGGCCTCGACGGCATGGAGGGCGTGAAGGCGGGCTGAATTCCAGCGCGCCAGGCGCACGGCCTGTTCGAGCGCGCAACGGGAACATTCCGAGAAGTCCACGCCAACGAGTATGGTCTTTAACTGGTTCATGATTTTTCGATCGTGTTTTTTGTGTGCCGGTTTGCTTGGTTCTCAACCACTGGCTCATCGCCCTGCCGAGGCGTCGTCCGCGTTGCGCTCCGCCTTCGCTCCAGCTCCTGCCGGCGGGCGCACCACCAAGGCGGAACAGGGAATTTCACGAAGCCGACGGGCGTATTCCGCAATGCCGTGACCGTGGTTGGCCGCCTCGATCACGGCAAACCGGGCCGTGCGCCCTGCCGTCTCACCGACGAACTCGCGCAGTCGCTGCTCCAGGGCATGACGATATTGCGCCGCCTTTTCCTCGTCCACTTCCCAGGCATCCGGCACGAGCGCGTAGCGGCCCCACGAACCGGTGAAGACATGGAGGAAATGCACCTGGCTGTCATCCTGCGCCGCCACGCGCAGGGCCTGCGCCACGGCCTCGCGGGATTGCTCGGAAAAATCCACACCGGCGACCACCTTCCGAAACGGACCGGAGTGCCCCTCGTGGATCAGCATTACTTTGGTGGGCGCCTTGCGCAGGCACTTCGTGGCCAGCGTGCCCGCGCCGATGGGAATCATGGAGGAGCCCGTCACGCCCAACACAAGCAGGTCGGCCTTGGTTTCGCGCACGCGGCGAAGAACGCAGTCAATCGGCGTGCCCAAGTCCACGAGTGCCTGTGCGTCCGAAGAAACCCCGGCCTCGGCCAGCCAACGTTGCAGCCTCTGTTTCGCCTCTGCCACCGCGTCCCGCTCCAGCTTCTCGTGCGGGATGTGACTGGCATAAGCGGCGTCGCTGAGGACGAGATACTCCACCGCATGCAGGGCGTGCAGACGGGCGTTGTTCCACTTGGCCAGACGGGTGGCTTGTTCGAGCGCGCTGCGCGAGCAGTCCGAGAAGTCAGCGCCAACGAGAATAGTCTTGAGTTTGTTCATGGTTTATCGGGGTCGAGTTTGCAATGAGACGCCGGTTTGTTCGAGGACAATTTCTTGTAACGGGCGCGCAGCCAGTTCAGCCAGCGCCGCGCCCACAGGAATTCGACGGCCAGAATTGCCAGCGCGGCTGGTATCACCACGACCGCCGGTCCCGGCAGCACGAGCATCGCCACTCCCGCAATGAGCAGGGTGCCGCCCAGGACGGCCACCAGACATTTTCGCAGCAGAATCATTGTGCGTTTCCAGCTTTGAGCAACCTTCTGGGGGGCGCGCCGAGGTCCAGCGCGAGCATCGCGAGGACGAACACGTTGAAGCCGACCCAGAGCCAGATTGATTCAGTCATGTTTTAGTTTTGTCGAACGATCCCACTTTACCAGTGTCCGGGCGGACGACTAATCGGATGTTCAGAAGTGACCGTTAGGATTTGCCGAAGTATGGCCGGGGCGGGACGGAATCCACTCCAGTCGTGATTCGGCTCACGGCTGCGTGACGCGGAGGCGAAGGAAGCGTTGTGGCATGGCACCAACCGGGGTGTTGTCGCGCACGATGATCGTTTCGAGGCCGGCACCGGTGCGGGCGAACTCCGTGGTGTGCGCGGTCGCCGTGACGCGGTTCGTGCCGGAGTAAGTGCAGCCGTTCAGCCAGGTCTGCAAATCGGTGGAGGCTTCAACGCGGTAGGTGATGTCAGTGGCGGCGGTGACGAGCGGAAAAGTCATCGCCAGAAACCGCTGGCCGTTGGTCGTGACGAGTGAGGCGCTGACGCTCCGAGTGGCGTTGCTGGCCAGGGGGTCCGTATTGAAGGCGTATTCTTCGATGTTAGACAGCCTGTCACCGTCGGGGTCGGCGTAGTCGCCGGCCACGGCCCCGTTGGAAGCATTGGTACCGAAGTTCACGGAGCGCCATGCTGCGAGCGGGGCGGGGGCTTCGGCGTAAGTTATCTTGTTCGAGGCGAGGTCGGCGGCGAGCGGGCCGGTGGTTTGGTTGAAGACCCACGGGCCGTAGCTGGCGTCGCCGCGCAGGTGATACTCGAACCAGCCGGCCATGTAGCGGCGGTAGAGCAATTGCCGCGCGCTGTTGGGCGCGCCGCAAAACAGCGCGCTCAGCGCGCTGGCGGGGTCTTGCGGGTCGGTGTGGTTGGCGCCCACGATGCGCATACCGCGCTTGGGAGCGAGCGCGGCGTTGTAGAGCGTGAGCGCGCTGCCGCTGGCATTGCAGCTTGATGGCTCGGAGTAGGTAATCGCCACGGGCGCGGCGAGGTTCACCAGCGCGGCCACGCCCAGGCCGCCGTTGTCCACCGGATCCATCGGTGATACCGCCCGGATGCGTGGGTCGCGCGACGCGGCCACGATGGCGCTGAGTCCGCCCGCCGAGTGCCCGGTGGCCCCGACACGATCGGTGCGAACGCGACCGAAGAAAAGCGAGTTGGTGTCCGCGTCGCGCGTTTCAATCCAGTCAATACATTTCCGGAGGTCGTTGGCGTAACGGCTGTGGTCGCTGACGGCGTTGGAGTTCGGAATGAGCACGAGGTAGCCGCGCGTGGCCAGGTGGCGGCCCTGGTTAACGTGCTGATCTTTTGATTGCGAGAAGCCGTGGCCGAGGACAATCACCGGGCACCGACTGGCGGCAGGGCTGACCACGCCGTTCGTGCCTGGAAAGTAAACATCCGTCGTGAGCGCAGACCCTTGAGTGCCGGGAATGCTGACCGTCTGCCGCGTCGCGGGAAACGGGCCATTCGCCGCCGGGTCCGTGGCCGCACGGAGCGGGCACGGAACGAAGCACCATATTGCGCAGACTGCCAGGAACCACTTCATGCTGGATTGGAAGCATAAAGCAACTCCCGAGCGCTGCAAGCCCGACCACCTCCGCCAGGGGTCTCTGACTTATCCGCCGCGCAAGCACGATAACAATTACAAGTTCTGAAACTGTGACGCGAATCGCGATCCGCGTGGCATCCATCCTTTCAACCGCAAGAGGCTCATTGCCATCAAAGCCATGTCGCCGGTGAGAGGACCAGCACCAGCACCGTAACGACGCTAATGTGGCAAAACGAGCCATGATGTTGCCGGCACTCAACCAGACGCAACCGAAGCGCTTCTGCCTGGTTCAGATTTGCGCTGGTTGTGTCGCCGACCGTTCATGAGGCTCATGGCCGTGCCCATGCTCCTCGCCTTCGGTGAGTCCCACTAAAACAGCGATGCCGATGCCTGCCAGCAACGCGATGGAAAGCTTGGCACGGTCATGCGAATGAAAATGCAGTTCTGGCAGCAGATCGCTGGCGGCAATGCACAGGAAGCTCCCGCCGCAAAAGGCCAGTGCCGCGCCCAATACTGCGTGATTCGCCTCCAAGGTCTCGCCCATTCCCAGCGTGAACAACAGCGCGCCCAAGGGTGTGACCATCGCGAAGATCACGTTCACCCATCTTCGCAGCTTTGGCGCGCAGTTGGCCGCTTGCATGAGTGTCGTGACGGCGAGGGCGTCGAATGGTTTGTGCAGAATAACGGCGAGCGCCGCGCCCAGCCCTACTGAAACGCCGTGACTTTTTCCCGCCGCTACGGCGGCGGCAAGCGCCACGCCGTCCAGCAGTGAATGCAGTCCCAACCCGAGTGCCGTGCCGAGCCAAGTTGTAGATTTGGCCGTCGGAGCGGCAGGAGCATGCGCCCCGTGTGCGGGGCAGCAGTCAGCGGCGGCTTCCTCACCGGGTGTGTCGTGACTGTGATAGTGAAATACGCGTTGGAGAAAAAACAGGACAAGAAAACCCGCCAGTGTCCATTGGACGGTGTGATCCAGCGAGCCGGTTTCCGCGGCGGCGTGCGGAATCATGTGCAGGAGGGCGATCCCGAGCATCAAGCCCGCCACGAAGCTGAGAGCGATTTGCAGTCGCGTGTGCGTGAGACGCAACCAACCGGGGATCGAGCCGCCGACCAGCGACACAACCAACACTGCGACGCAGTAAATGACAAGTGTGGGCGTATTCATTATGGAAGCGATTGTCGCAAGATTAACCTGCAACTGACAGAACGGATTCGCATGGCTAAGAGACAGACCGGGTTCAATTTGCCTTCTCCAAAACTGTTTTGAGCTGCCCGCGTCGCATTCGCGGTTGCAGTTTCGCGCACACCACACCGGGCGGGTGTTTTTGACACGCCGGGCAAATGCCGAAAAACTGGAGTTCATGGTGCAGCTTGGTGTAGCCCTGTGCGGCGGCGACTTCGCGTTCCAAGAGGGCGACGGATTCCGCCGCTGGCAGTTCGACAAGCTGTCCGCAGCACCGACAGATCAGGAAGTGATTGCTTTCACCGGGCAGGTTCAAGACGAAATAGCTGTTCTTGTTGGGCAAGCTCACTTGGCGTATGACCTCAAGTCCCTGGAACAACATCAGTGTGCGATAGGCCGTGGTAGCGTTGCAACGACCCCGTATGCCATCGGCCTGCATCAAGGCTTCTAAACTCACGGGAATGCGTGAGGCCGTCAGAAACGCGAGAATCTTTTCGCGGATCGGCGTCGGACGCATTTGCGCCCGCCGACAGACCTCCAAGGCCCACGCGAGTCTATGTGCGGCGTCCTTCATGGCGGACATTTTTGATGCGGTTCTGCTGTTGGCGGAGTTGACCCACGCGCGCCGGGAGGAACTCGGAGCCGGGCGGGCGGATTCTTGGCTGCTCGCTCTAGCTGATGGCAGCCTTCATGGGTAGTTCAATTTCACGCGGAGTTGGTAAAACCGATTGGTCGTCGCCTCCTTGGGGACTGAATCGCGGACAGTCACGGTTTGAGTCGCGCCATTGGTAGATACGCTGACGATGTTGCTGAGGTCTGCCCAAGTTGCGCCAGTCACTGCGCCGGCAGCGACGGGAGCGAAGGTGAGATCGGTCGCGTTGGTCGCGCGCAGGTAACGTAACGCGCCGTAGTTCGTGTCGCCGTCGGTGACAAACGTGATTGCGGGCACGTTCGTGTAGAGCGCGACGTTTGGATTGTTGCCGAAGGCGTATTCCAGCACGTTCACGATATGGTCTCCGTCCGGGTCGGCGCCGGCGGCGATGATGTTGGTGGCGCATTCGCACGGCCAGTTAGTGGCGGTCCAATTCTCGAACGGCCGCAGCGGCATGACGTGGAACGTGAACGGTGTCTCTGGCGAGACGTTGTTGGTGCTTTGACTCACGCGCACACCAGAGGCTTGGAAATAGGCGCGATAAACGCCGTTGGTGGTGAAGCCCCAGTTGTAATGAGCGTGGCCGCCGACGAGCAGTGTCAGTTTGTCGTTCGCGCTGATGCCGTCGCGGGTGTCTATCTTGATGTCATACTGGGGGGGTAAGCCCACGATTTGCCAGACGATGAACTGGCCCGGGCCTTCCAGCCGCGTCAGCGTCAGGGTGAACGGATCATTGAACACGCCGGCAGGAACGGTCTCGGCGGAAACGCCAACATAGGGCACGCCGGTGTAAGGGTTCTGCGGGAGAATCCACAGGGGATCACCTGCGTTTCCGAGTGGGGTGCCGCTGGGCAGGGTGAACTTCATGCTCTCCGGGCAGATGACGACGCACTGGTTGCTGGCGTAGAGCCGTCCGTGGGTGTCGTCGGAAGCCATGAGGTTGAGTTGGTTGCTGGCGCTATTCCACATCACGCCGAGCAGGTCCACGTGCTCCTGGGTGAACTGGAAGCACAGGGCGGAAGCGCGGGGCGCGACCCCGAGAGCCACTGCGGTGGCAACATTGAAGAAAAGTTGTTTCATGATATTCAGGGAAAGTGCGGCGGCCCGGCTTTGCAGGCGCGGGCCGCCGCGTGGAGTGGATTACTTGCGGGATTTGCCGCGGCGCGCAAAAAGCAGCCCAAGTCCGCCCAGCGCCAGCAACGACGCCGAGCCCGGCTCCGGCACCGCCGCCACCTCAAAGGTGTAGGTGATGGGGCCACTCGTGGTGAAGACATTGCCCTCCACTAGTGTGCCGGCCGCCTCGAAGTCCACTTCGTAGGTGCCAGGCGTGCTGAAGGCCCAGTTCATGTGGCGATGACCACCCGCGGGCAGGACAATGGAATCGGCTCCCGTGATGCCGTCGCCAGAGTTCATGAATACGGTCGGGCTGCCGAACATGCCGACCTCATACACGGAGAACTGGCCGGGTGCCCTGACGCCCTGCAGGCTCAGCGTCACCTCGTTGTTGACGAACACGCCGGATTCCAGTTCCTCCGTCCCGAAGCCGAGAAACAGGAGGGCCGAGTCCTGCACCTGCGGCAAAACCCAGAGGGAACTGCCCGCCGTGCCAAGGAAACTCCACTCGGCGCCGAGCGGAACCGTGTTGCTGGCCGCCACGATATCCACGCCAAGTATGGCCTCGTTGGGCGCGTATTCCATTGGCGGTGTCGCCTCGTGCTGACCAATGTGCAGGTTCCACCCGCCTTCTTCATAGACGATGCCGACGTCGGTGTGCCCCTCCCAAAGGGTGGTTTGCGCCTGGGACGCCAGGCCCGTGGTCAACAGCGCCGCCAGCCCAAGCTGACGGATGTGACCGATGATCCGAAGGTTTTGCTCTTTCATACTGTGTTTTTACTATTGGTTTGCTTGTTTCTTGTTTTAGTCACAGCTCGCACCGTGAAATCGTTTCTTGTTTTGGCGTTACTGGGGCGGCTTGGCGAAATTATCGCCCGCCATAATGCGCGCCTTGAGTTTCGCCGCAGCGATGCTCTCCACATGGCTGTCGGCAAACAGGTAATTGGCCGCCGAACCGTGGCGCGTGGGTTGGATGTCTGCCGTGACGGCGTTCCAACCCAGCAACCATTGCCGGGAATGGGTGTGGTCGTTCATCACGTTCACGCCGGCGGCGTCGGAGATTTCGAACGTGGTGATGGTCTGGGACGGATTGCGAAGCGTGTCGAGCTTGCGAAACGACTCCAACATCCCGCCGAACGGATCGGTGTAGTCCACGGAGGTGTATTCGTTCAGCGTGTAACTGGCGGCATGCGCCGTCAGCCGCTCCTCGCGTTTGGGATCGGCGGGGCAAAGCCGGACGCGATCCACGTTGGCGAGTTGACCGGCGAGCTGATAAATCCAGGAGGCATTGGTGCTGCCGCCGTGGGTGGTGGTGGGCAGCCAGCCACCGTTGTCCTCGGCATACATGCTCATGGCAATGCCGATCTGCCGCAAATTCGACATGCAGTTGGCGGAATGCGCTTTGCCTTTGGCTTTGGCCAGCGCGGGTAAAAGCATGGCGGCCAGAATTGCGATGATGGCGATGACCACCAGCAATTCGATCAAGGTGAACCCGCCACGGCGGTTCAACGTCCAGCTCATTTTCATATTATTTTATTTCGCCTTTTGATTCACACGCGGCGAATCCGGGCACGAAAAATCCAACGGAATTGAATTGAGGAAATGGCTTTTCCGAACGCGGATAGCATTCGCCTGTGCGAATCAATTACCCCGGAAAAGACCAGCTACGACTTAGGAGAGGAGGACCGGCGGGCCACAACTGGGAAGAAGTGCGAATTCAAACGAAACGAAAATTGCAGATGGCTGGGTGAATCCCACCACGAATAAAACCGGAGAGACCACGACGTTGACTCCGCATGGCGGGGGTGCATCCACCTGACCACCGCGCAGCATTGTCACGGCACAATTATGATTCGGCTGCTGGGAGTCAGCATGAATCGCGTGGTGTAATGGCTCGAATTGAGTCATTGCCAGCACGAAAAGGAACAGGCCCAACAGCAGAACGGAGATCATCCGCTTGCTACCAAAGGCGTTGCTCAATTGTCTATGGGCCAAATTCTTCAAGCCACCATCAGTTCAGCAGAAAGCACGCACACTGACAACGGCGAATTGTGCAAGTGGCTTGCAGAAGAGGTCCACTCGTTCAAGCCGCCGCGAGACCAAGGCTGAATTTGTTGGAACTGATTCTGATCCCGGTTCATTAGCGGTTGCATGAACGCCATCGAACGGTGGCGTGCCGCGCGCCGGGCGACAAATCGGTAGCTCAGAAGCGTCCGTTGGCCTAATCCGAAGCGTTTGCAGAGAGCCATGTCGCCCGCGAGCCTTCCGGCAGGAAAAGTGGGCGCGGGCGACCCGGCCCGCCTGCGTGGCCGTAGCCTGCATTGCTGCGCTGGGCACATCCGCTTCATCACGCCGTTGGCTGGTGACGGTCGGTGGCACTCCGGCGCGGCGAAGGCCCGGTGAACCCTCGCCAAAAGCCTTGCCGCGCTGCCTCGCCCGCTGATACTAAGCGCGAATTCGTTCGTCGAAGAACGAGTGAAACACTTCCGGGCGATGGCGGCTGGCCGGCAAACGCAGGTCTTGTTCGAAGCAGAGCCTGGGATCAATCAGACCAAAGTAAGAAAATGAAAAAAATCATCTGGATGGAAATGTTGCTGATCGGGGCCTCGATTCTGATCTTCAGGAGTGTCTGGACTTTCCTGGACTCAATCGCCTGGGCTTCGAGCCGGGTTGGACTCGCGGTGCTCCTGGTCGTGGGGATGGTTGCCGCAGTTGTTGCTTTGCGCAGTATCGAGGCACTTTCTGGGAAAAAGGGAGAGAAAGCGAAGGATGGGTGAGCCTGCAAACCAACCAAACGGGTTGACCGCGTCAAATCGGTTGTGGCGCAAGCCGCCGCTTCATAACAATTCCGCCGACATGGCCGACGCCCACAGTTTCACCTGGCATGGCACGGGGCAAAGCCTGCTGGAGGCCAAGCTGCGCGCTATTGACGCGGCACGGTCTTCCGTGTGCATGGAGACTTTCACGTTCCGGGATTCGGACGTTGGCCTTCGCTTCCGGTCGGCGCTCGCGGCGGCGGCGCGGCGCGGAGCGCGCGTGCGATTGATCGTTGACGCGTTCGGTTCGTTCGGGCTGGGGCGCGATTATTTCGATGAACTGGCGACCGCCGGCGGGGCGATGCGCTGGTTCAATAAACTGCGCCTGGCGTCGTTCTCGTTCCGGGATCACCGCAAGCTGCTGGTCGTGGACGACACGCAGGCGTTTGTCGGCGGATGCAACATCGCGCCGGAGTACGAGGGAGACGGCATCACGGCGGGTTGGCGCGATGGCGGCGTCAGCGCGCGCGGACCGGTGACTGCCGTGCTCGCGGCGGAGTTCGACCGCCAGTGGGAAAGGGCATCCGGGCAGCACTGGACCTTCCCTCACGGTGGCATGCGCCAGCGGGTGGCGGCGGGTGGCGGGCACGAGGTTGAGGCGCTGTTCATCAAGCCCGGCCTTGGCCGGAATCCACTGCGCGATGCGTTGTGGCAGGATCTGGCGACCGCGAAGGACGTGGCGATTACCGCCGCGTATTTTTTGCCACCCCATCGGCTGCGTCACCGGCTCGCACAGGCGGTGGCGCGCGGGGCGCGGGTGCGCTTGCTGCTGGCGGGGAAAAG
>JALOTT010000132.1 GCA_025457745.1 Verrucomicrobiota bacterium | reverse complement strand
GATCCGTGGACCACGCCGACGGCAGCGTTCCTCCGTCTACAAGTGGCGTATCAGGTCGGGCATCCCGGTGTGTATGGCGGGTTTGGTTTCGAGCCGGTGGATCGGGAGGAGTATTACCGCTCGGTGCATCCGCAAACGATTGAGTTCGAGATTGCGAAAGAGGTCGTCCGCGCGCTTACGGAAGCGTCGCAGCCGGGCAAGGGAAAATTGCGGCGAGTGTCACGCGCCGCGCTGTTTCCACAAGTGTTGCGTATCGCGAGCGACTACGTGGCGACCCGCGTGGAGAATGCAGTTCATCCATGCGAGATCGGTTTGCAAACCTACGCGCAACGCATCGTGTCGGTCTTGCTCGACGCGATTGAACCCGATGACGCGCGGGGTGAAGCGCCGTTCGTTCCGCGATTGAACCGCTACAAGCCGATATGCTCCACAGCGGCGGTTCACTTCAAAACCGTGAAGCCGGTTCAAGCCACTAGGAAAAGCCACATCAACTTTGTGGTGTGCGACACGAAAAGCTGGGAGCAGGCGGCGATGTTTCAACTGGAAGCTTCGCCGCATGTCATCTGCTACGCCCGCAATGACCGGCTGGAGTTGAACATTCCATACGAATTGTTTGACCAACCGCACGTCTATGAACCGGACTTCCTTGTGCGTCTTGCAAACGGCGTGACGCTCATCGTCGAGATCAAAGGCAAACTCAACGAAGACACCGAGTCGAAGCATCAGGCGGCGAAACGCTGGGTGAGTGCGGTGAACAATTGGGGCAAGCTTGGCCGGTGGGATTTTCTCGTGTGTCGCGATCCACAGAAGCTCGGGAAGATGATTGGCGAGCTTTGCTGATTTCTATTGCCTGTTAGCGGTCTTTGCGCTCCTTCGCGGCTGAATTGAATCGGTGTTCATCCGCCCATCCGTGGTTAAAATAATTTATTGGCTTCCATCCCCAGCTTCGTATCGTGTGGCGCACAAATTTTAACTGAATTATGGCCAAGCAACACCAACGCACGTCCCGTTACCGCGAAGACCTGACCGAAACGCCGGAATGGTTGAAGAAAAAGAAATGTCCGCACCGTGACAAATTCATGTCCGGGAAACGCATCCTCCCCCGGAACATCTCCGGCAAGGAAAAGCTCGTTGACCTGGTGGACGACACTTTCCTCGCCTACAACGGCGCGCGGCTCAAGGAAGCCTGCCAGCTCTTCACCGGAAAAATGCTCAACCCTGATGTCACCATCGGCATGAGCCTCTCCGGCGCGCTCACCCCCGCGGGCCTCGGCTGCTCCAGCATCGTGCCGCTCATCAAGGCCGGCTTCGTGGATTGGATCGTCGCCACCGGGGCGAATCTCTACCACGACATGCACTTCGCGCTGAATTACCCGGTGAAGGTCGGCAGCTTCAAGTTCGACGACACCGAGTTGCGCGCGAACGACATCGTCCGCGTCTATGACGTGCTGCTCGGCTACAGCGATTGCCTGATGGCCACGGACGAAATCCTTCGCGACATCCTCATCCAGCCGGAGTTTCAGAAGGAGATGGGTACTGCGGAACTGCATAACCTCATCGGAAAATATTGCGCCGAATGGGAACGCAAAGCCGGCGTCAAGGATGTCTCTGTGCTCGCAGCGGCCTATCGCGCCGGCGTGCCGTGCTACACCTCGTCGCCGGGCGACTCGACGATTGGCATGAACGTTGCCGGCGTGGAACTGCGCGGCAACAAGCTCCGCATGAATCCGTCCATTGATGTGAATGAAACCACCGCCATTGTTCTCACCGCCAAACGCGCCGGGGGCAAAAGCGCCGTGGTGCTCTGGGGGGGCGGCAGCCCGAAGAACTTCACCCTCCAGACCGAGCCGCAGATCCAGGAAGTCCTCCGCATCAAGGAATACGGCCAGGATTATTTCCTTCAGGTCACCGACGCGCGGCCCGACACCGGCGGGCTCTCCGGCGCCACGCCGAGCGAAGCCGTGAGCTGGGGCAAGGTGGACCCGGATCGCCTGCCCGACGCCGTGGTTTGCTACACCGACACCACCATCGCCATGCCGTTGCTCACGCACTACGCGCTGGCGAAGCACAAGCCGCGCAAGCTGAAACGCCTCTACGACCAGCGCGACAAGGTGATGAAGGCGCTTACCCGGGAGTACTTCACTCACAACCAGGTAAAGATGCTCGACGGCAGCGAACCCGTCTTTTGATTTACGATTGACGATTTACGATTTACGAGGCGGCGGGCATTTTGAAGTCCAATTAGGATATGACGCGCGCTGAAATGCAGAAACGGACAAAGACATTCGCCAACCGGGTGGTGAAGCTTTGTTCGGCACTTTCAGACGATTGGATTTCGCGGACGTTGGGAAAGCAGCTGCTCCGCTGCGGGACATCGGTTGGTGCGAATTATCGCGCCGTGTGCCGCGCCAAGTCGAATTTGGATTTCATCAACAAACTTCGCATCGTTGAGGAGGAATGCGACGAATCGTTGTTTTGGATGGAGTTGCTCGTGGAAAACCAGCTGGTCAAACCCGAGCGTCTCGCCGATTTAATGAAGGAAGCCAATGAAATTCTGGCAATCGTCGTCGCCTCGGCCAAGACCGCCCGCGCTTCAAGCCGCGCGTAAATCGTAAATCGCAAATCGTAAATACCACGCCATGACCAAATCACAGCTTCAGTCCCTCGCCAAAATCCACGGCACGCCCGTGGTCATCATTGACCACGACGTGATTCGTGAGAATTACGCCGCGTTCAAGAAGCATCTACCCAAGGTGCAGTGTTATTACGCCGTGAAAGCCAACGCCGAACCGGCCATCGTCCGCACGCTTTACAAAGCCGGTGCAAGCTTCGACGTCGCGTCGCTCCCGGAGTTCATGCTCGTTTACGAAAATATCCGGCGGCTTCCGCCCAAGGCGCAGCAGGATTTCATCTGGGACAAAATCATTTACGCCAACCCGACCAAGCCCAAGGAAACGCTTCAGGAACTGGATCGCTACAAACCGCTCGTCACCTACGACAACCTCACCGAGCTAAAAAAAATCCGGCAATACGCCCCGCACGCCGGCGTCGTGTTGCGCCTGCGCGTGCCGAACACCGGCTCGATGGTCGAATTGTCCTCCAAGTTCGGCTGTGATGCGGGCGAAGCGGTGGACCTGATTGTGGCGGCATTCAAGATGGGCCTCGTGGTGGAAGGCTTGAGCTTCCACGTCGGCAGCCAATGCACCAACTTCGAAAATTTCGTCCAGGCGTTGAACATGGCCGCGGCGGTGATGCAGGAGGCCAAATCGCGCGGACACGAAATCAAGATCCTCGACATCGGCGGCGGTTTTCCCGCGCCCTACAACCCGCACGTCAAACCCATCAGCGCGCTGGCGAAGAAAATCAACGCGGAGATTGACCGGCTGTTCGCGAAGGACATCCAGATTCTCGCCGAGCCGGGACGTTTTCTGGTTGCCACCGCCGCCACATCCGTTGCCCGCATCATTGGCAAGGCGCGGCGCGACGGGAAGACGTGCTACTACATTGACGACAGTGTCTATCACACGTTTTCCGGCATCATCTTCGACCATTGCCAGTATCACTTGAAAGCGTTCAAGCCGGGCAAAACGGAAATCTGCGCCGTCTTCGGCCAGACCTGTGACGCGCTCGACACGATTTCGCTTTCCGAAGAACTGCCGGCGTTGGAAATCGAGGACCTGGTTTATTCCGAGAACATCGGCGCTTACAGCAGCGCCTCGGCCACGTGGTTCAACGGATTTCCCCCGGCAAAGATCGTGCATGTGAACGAGTAGTGGCGCAGTGCGTCAAGACTATGCGAACTAGAATCTTATTGCCCTTTGTTCTGATTGGCTTGTTGTGCGGATGTGTGCACGAGCATTTTAAGGCTGGTCGCGGTGATGTTGGACAATTCATTGTACAACAGGCCATCACTCGCTCCGGGTTATCCACTACCACAAACGGCCTTCCGGCCGTCAGTGGACGTTGGCGATACTCCGAGGACGAGTTCGGCGTTGTCGTCCGCATGGCGCGTGAGCAGTATCCAGCCGTAGAGGCGCTGTTGCGTCAGGCGTTCGGCGAGCCGAAATTTGGACCTGATGATACGATAGACGGCGGGAAGCTTGGTGGCTACAGACTCACGCCAAAAGGCGGTGGCATCCAGTTTGGCTATGACGCCAAGCGCACCGAGGTCATTGTTATTCGTCCGTTGAGCAAGCAGGAGTTTTCAGAAACCTTACAGAAGGCGATGCAGGACAAGAGATTTTGGAAGGCGTTAAGCGAGTGACGGTGCAACGCGAGAGAATTTTCTTTCATTGCAATCCGCCCCGCTCCATTCCATCCTGCGCCGGTAATTCAAAGCGAGTCCCGCACGCGGGGCTATTGTCACATTATGAGCATCAATCCGGAAACGGACCTTGACCTGGAGAAATTATTCCTCCCCGCCTGGGCCCAGGAAACGTCGCCCACCAACCGCTACGCCAAATTCACCGGTCAGGAAGGCGCGCCCCGCGGCGAACGCCGGGGCGATGACCGCGGTGGCCCATCCCGCGGTGCGGGGCCGCGCCGCGAGGGCGGTGGCGGGTTCGGCGGCGCGCGCCGCGATGATCGGCCGCGTGGGCCGCGTCGTGAAGGCGGGCCGGGGCGTCCGCAACGAGATGATCGCGGTGGTCCGCGGCGCGATGACCGACGTGAACCGCGCGCCCCGGAAATGCCGTTGCCGGACCTCAACGTCGCAATCGTGCCCGATGAACGCGGCGTGGAATCGCTGGCGCGCCAGATCAAAATGACGGGCCGGGCGTATCCGTTGTTTGGGATTGCGCTGCTCATTCTGCAAAAGCCCGAGCGTTATTCCGTTCGCTTTGCGGTGAAGAAGAACGCCGAGGGCCAACCGGTGCAGCCGCTGTTCGTTTGCGCCCTTGATGAGACCTTGTGGCTGAACGAAAACGAGGTGGTCGAGCACGTTCTGCGGAAGCATTTCGCCACGTTTTACCAGGCCGAACGCACGGCCACCGAACCGCCCAAGGGCACCTACACTTTCGTGGGGCAATGCGGTTTGAGCGGCGTGATTCTCGGCCCGCCGAACCATCACGATTACCAGAACCAGTTGCGCAAGTTGCACGCCGGGCGGTTCGCGCGGATGCCGTTCGAGATGTTCAAGGCGCGCGTCAAAATCGTGCGCGACGAGGCGGTCGTGAAGCAGTGGGTCGAGGAGCAGAGTTGGAAGACGGAATACATCTGCCTCAACGTCCCCGAGCCGTTGCGGGTCGCGAGCCGCGCGGACGTGGAACAACATTTCCGCGCGACGCACAAGGAAACCATCATCAAGCCGGTCGAGTCGCAAGTGGTGAGCGGTGTGGCGTGCCGGTCGTTGCGCGGTGGTTTGGGCCTTCTCGTGCAGGATCTCCTCGCCGATCAGCGGCGTTTCCCGATGCAAGTCGCCACCGGGTTGAGCCAGCAATTTGCCCAGCGCGGGCTGCAATTCTTCAAGGTCAACAAGACCGTCACGCACGTGTCGGTGGCGCGACCGCAATTCCTCGATCTCGAAGCCACGCCGGTCTCCGAAGGTGTGCGGCGCATCGTCGAGTTTATCAACGCGCACCCGAAATGCTCGCGGCGTAAACTTTTCGAAGCCCTCGCGCCGTCGCCCGCGCCCGCGCCGATTCCGGTGGTGCCCGCCGAAGGCGAAGCCGCGACGAAACCAGCGGAACCGGTCGCACCGACGCCCGAACAAACCGCCGTCATCGCGGATTTGCACTGGCTCGTGCATCAGGGCCACGTCCTCGAGTTCGCCAGCGGTATGATGGAAACGGCCAAGAAACCGTTGCCGCGACCGCCCAAACCGCAGGCCAAAACCGCGGAGAAACCCGCTGAATCCGACACGGACGCGCTGGCCGCCGCGCCCGTCGAAGCCGTCGTGGCGGTCGCCGTCAGTAATGAGGCGGGCGAAGCTGCGGCCGAGCCGGGTGCTGAAGCTGCGCCACCGGTCGCGGCGGAAACGACTGCAACGGAGCCCGCAGCCACCGTTCCTCCCGAAACCGCGCCGGAAGAACCGAAGGTTTGAGTAGTGGGGCAGTCCGTCCCGGCTGCCATAGTCCCGGCGACCGTCCCGGTTGCTGTTTGAGCCGGCAGGCGAGACGCCCGCCGGAACTGACCAGGCGAGACGCCCGCGCCACTAGGTGGCCGTACCAGTTTCTGCGTTTGGCCGAAGCCTCCGAATTTCATTCGCTTTGCTCCGTCTTTGCGCTAAACTGCCGGCCTATGGGTTTTACCAAACTCGGACTCTCGGAAGAAACTCTCGAAGGCGTGCGGGCCATGGGTTACGTGGACCCCACACCGATTCAACTGCGCGGCATCCCGCTCGTGCTGGCCGGTCGCGACATGATCGGCAGCGCACAAACCGGCACCGGCAAGACGGCCGCGTTCGCCCTCCCGATTTTGTCGAAGCTCGGCGCTCACGCGCCCGGCCCGCGCGCGCTCATCCTCGAACCGACGCGCGAACTGGCCGCGCAGGTGGACACGTTCTTCCGCGATTACGCGCGCTTTACCGGCATGAAGGTTACGGTCGTCTATGGCGGCGTCGGCTACGGACGGCAAAACGACGAATTGCGCGCGGGCGCGGATGTCGTCGTTGCCACGCCGGGCCGGCTGCTCGATCATCTGGAGAAGGGCACGTTGCGGCTGGATAAGGTGCAATTCCTCGTGCTCGACGAGGCTGATCGGATGTTGGACATGGGTTTTCTGCCCGACGTGCGCCGCATTGTTGAACGCTGCCCGCGCCAACGGCACACGTCATTGTTTTCGGCCACCATCCCGCCGCAGATCGAAACCCTCATCCAATGGGCGATGCACAACCCGGAGACCATCGAGATCGGCGCGCGCCGCACGCCGGCGGAAACGGTCAAGCACGTCATTTATCCCGTGTCCGATTCGCAAAAGACCGACCTGCTGCTCGAATTGCTCAAGCGCGTGAATTACAACTCGGTGCTGATCTTCTGCCGGACCAAACACGGCGCCGACCGTGTCGCCGGCCTGCTCAAACGCGCCAATCACGCCGTGGCCGTGCTCCACTCCAATCGCACGCAAAACGAACGCGAACACGCGTTGCGCGGTTTCCGTGACGGCCGATTCGAGGTGCTGGTGGCCACAGACATTGCCGCGCGCGGGCTGGACATCGCAGCCGTGAGCCACGTGATCAACTATGACGTGCCACAGCATCCGGAGGATTACATCCATCGCATCGGGCGCACAGGCCGCGCGGAGCACACCGGCGACGCTTTCACCATCATGGTGGCGGAGGAAGCGAGCCACGTCTATGCCATCGAACGTTTCATCAGCCAGAAAATCCCGCGCGTGAAGCTGGAGAATTTCGATTACACCTACACCGCGCTGTTCGAGGAAAGCAAACCCGGTCAACCGCAAGGTTTCCCCGGCAAAGTGCGCGGCGTGCGGGTCCACGGCGGTTATCATTTTGGGCCGGCGAGGAGGAGGCGGTAGATTGTCACAACAGAATTGTTGGAACAATTCTATGGGTGAATCAGAAATCAATTCAACGTCACGATTTAGCCAGTTGCTTCCATTTGTTGCGATGGCACTTGTTTCCCTCTCAGTCATTTGGATTTTTGACTGTACCACATTTCCGCCTTGATCACGCAATAAAATCTCCGCGAAATGAATGCATAAACTCTCTGCGCTTCATTGATGAGGCCAAGCAGGAGTGGGCTTCAGAAAAACACCAAGGCACAAATGAGACTCCAGTTATCACGGACCTCACGCCATATTTGATGGACGGGAAATTCCCCCAATGTCCGTCGGGCGGCACTTACACGATCGGAAAAGTTAGTGAGGCTCCGACTTGCTCAATCCCCGGCCACAATCTCCCGCCGTGACAGTTGAGAGACCGCGCTACAATCATCGCAGCACATGCCGCACGAGCGCGTGGTCAACGTCCGTGGCTTCGATTAGTGCGTACCCAGCAAGTCCGTGCGCTCCAACGGTCAGTCCTTGCGCCAGACGTAGAGCTTGCTACCGTCAACGCATCACTTCACAAAACCATGAACCACGGCAAAGTCTCCAAAGCAATCGCCGCCGGCCTGCTTGCGCTCAAAAAACGCATCGCCGCTGGGAAAATCCCGTCCTCCAAAATTGACGAGACGCTCAACCTCGCCACCTGGAACATCCGCGAGTTCGGCAAGGCCCGCCGCACCGAGGCCGCCATTCATTACCTCGCGGAAATTCTCGGCCAGTTCGACCTCATCGGCATCGTCGAGTTGCGGGACGATCTCGCGGATCTTGGGCGCGTCTTGAAAATCCTCGGCCCGTATTGGCGCGCGGTTTATTCGGACATGATTCCCGACGCGGGCGGCAACCGCGAACGCCTCGGCTTCATCTACGACAAACGCGCCGTCACGTTCAACGGCCTCGCCGCCGAGGCCAACGAGCCGCGCGCGAAACGCGGCTTCGAGTATCTCCCGGAGAAATCCTTCTGGCGCAGCCCCTACATGGCGTCGTTCAAATCCGGCAGCTTTGACTTTGTCGTGCTCACCACGCACATCCGCTGGGGCGATAATGACGAGGCGCGCCGGCAGGAGATCGAAATGCTGGCCGATTGGATTGAAGCCAAGCGCCTCGAAAAAGCCAGCGAGGACAAGGACCTTATCGTGATGGGCGACTTCAACATCCCGTCACGCACGGACGCCCTGTTCAAGGCCATCACCAAACACGGCCTGCAAATTCCCAGGGCGTTGCTCGGCGTCCAGTTCGGCAGCAACCTGGAAAAGGACAAACGCTACGACCAGATTCTGCATCATCCGATTTACCCGGAGAATTTCACCAACGCCGGCGGCGTGCTGGATTTTTACGGCGATGAAGCGCGCATCAAGGAGCTGTTTCCCGGCGGCCTGACCAAGGAAAAGTTCACCTACCAACTTTCCGATCACCTGCCGCTCTGGATGCAGATCAACACGGACATTGAAGGACAGAAGCTGGAGCAAGTCATCCAGGGCTGACTTCGTTTTCGGAGGGATGAGTTACACGAGTCCCTGACCGATCTTCTACACCTTGATTTTGTATCCTGCTGTGCATGAGCGAGGTGCAAATATGCGAATCGGCGTTTGGCACTACATATTGCTCATGGCGTTG
>JALOTT010000528.1 GCA_025457745.1 Verrucomicrobiota bacterium | reverse complement strand
TTGCCGTCAACCATCGCCGTGCCAGAGCGCAATTCAACTTCGCAGCCGCGACACAGCCCGCGTTGGCCGCAACGGGCGTTCAGCGGCAAGCCATGCGCCGCCAGCACATCCGCAAGTGAGCGCACGTCGTCGCCCAGCGGAATTTTTCGGGTGTCGCCAGATTCCAACGCGACCTGAAGTTCTCTGCTCATTCGGGCTGGCGTTTATTTCCGCTGCGCCCAATCCCGCTCAATTTCCTCGAGCGTGCGGCTTTTCGTTTCCGGCACCAGCCGCCAGACCACCAGCACGAGCACCACGCAGAACACGGCATAGACGTAGAACGGGAAGGCGTGGTTGAACTTTGCAACCAGCCAGGCGTTGTCGTCCATCATCGGGAAGGTCTGCGACACGATGAAATTCGCCGTCCACAGGCCGAACGTCGCCACGCCAAGCGCGCGACCGCGCACACGCGTCGGGAAGATTTCCGACAGGATCACCCACGTCACCGGGCCGACGGAGAGGGCGAAGCATGCGATGTAACCGAGCACAAACGCCAGCACCCACAACGCCAACGCACCCGCCTGCGCCGCCGCACCCATGCCGACGAGGCACACGCCCATGCCCGCCGCGCCCACCAGCATCAGCGGCTTGCGGCCCAGTTTGTCCACCGTCCAGATGGCCACCACGGTGAAGAGCAGGTTGACCGCGCCGACCACGATGGTCTGCAACAGCGCCGCGTCCACGCCCTGACCGAGTTGCTTGAAGATTTCGGGCGCGTAGTAGAGGAACACGTTGATGCCCGTGACCTGCTGCAACACGGCCAGCGCAAGACCGATGACGAGCACCAGTCGCAATCCGGGCGCGAGCAACTGCCGCAGTGAGCCGGTTTCCTGTTTAAGCACGTCCTGGATGGCCGCGATCTCGCGGGCCGCGTGCTCCGGGCCGTCCACGTTCGTGAGGATGGCGCGGGCCTGTTCCGTGCGACCCGCTTCGACGAGGAATCGCGGGCTTTCCGGAATGAAAAATGCGAGCAGCGTGAACAGCGCGGCCGGCAGCGCCTCCGACCCAAACATCCAGCGCCAGCCCGTGGCCACATTCCACGCCTGGTCGCCCTGCTGGGCGATGAAGTAGTTCGCAAAATAGACCAGCAGCATCCCGGTGATGATGGCGAACTGGTTCAGCGACACCAACCGTCCGCGATGCCGAGCCGGGCTGACCTCCGCGATATACATGGGCGACACCATCGAGGCGATGCCGACCCCGATGCCGCCGATGAGCCGGTAAATCACGAAGGTGGTGAATGTCTGCGGAATGGCGGTGCCGACGGCGGACACAAAGAACAGCACGCCCGCCAGCAGGAGGGCTGGACGTCGCCCTAATTTGTCGCTGAACGAGCCGGCAAACGATACGCCGACAATGCAACCCGCCAGCGCGCTTGAAGCCGCCCAGCCTTTCATGGCCGGCGTCAGGGCAAAGTGCTCCTGAAGAAATCCGATGGCTCCGGCGATGACCGCTGTGTCATAGCCAAACAACAGTCCCCCCAGCGTGGCGACGAGGCAGATGGGGAGGAGATAAGCTAGGTTGGGGCGCCCGGCCATGGCGCTTGCGAGGGCAGGTGTTGTATTCATCATGGTTTGGCTGGTGCTGCTGGCATCAAACTGCTGATCACAGACCTGAACTTTCAATTGAGCGGCCACACTTTGACATCTGCGCCCTCGAAGGCGTTTTCAAACGGGCCGGGAACCGGATTCCTCCCATCGCGCTTCTTGCCGAAATAATCCCGGTCAACTTTCAGCGGCGAGCCATCGGGGTTCTCGTAGGCGCAGCCGGTCACCTTGGCCGTGCCGAGCAGTTCCGTCGTCACGGGCTTTGCCTTCGCCTGATCGCGCCACGATTTGTCACCGCGCAGCGTGAGATACCAGCCGTCCGCCCTTTGCTCCAGTTTCACACCGGCGTCAAAGTCCGACAGCACCAGCGCCTGTGTATCGAACTTGGAGGGTTGCGTTCCTTTGGTGAACACGTTTCCACCGGAGAAACACGGCAGAATCGATTTGTCGAGCGTGCGACCGTCCCAGTGACCGGTGAAAAGATTGTTGTGAAACCGATGGTCGCCGCTGTCCGCGTCCATCGAGGGATGCATCCCGGCAACGGCCGTGTCGTGTGCCGGTTGAAACGGCGTGACCCGTTTGTCGCCATAGCGAACGTGAGCCACGCCGGCCATCAGATTGTGCGCGAAGGCCATGCCCTTGCAGTCCAGGTTCAAGGTTCGCTTCGACAACAGCACATTGTTCGCGACCAGTTGCGGGCCGTGCTGCATTTCTAAAAACAAATCCTCGCCGCTGTCGTGCATCAGGTTGCCGACGACCTGACTGCCCTGGCACATCCAGTCCAGCCAAAGCCCCCGGTTGCACCGATAAATGTGATTGCCGCGGATGACGGTATCAATCGCGCCGTGGAACTTGATGCCGGCCATTTCCGCCCCACGATAAAGATTGCGGACATGGATGTCGTGAATCTCGTTGCCGACGATGGTGCTGAACGCGCAGCCCAAACTGCCGACGATGCCGGTCTGCTCACAGTTGGAAATCTCGTTGTTGCGCACGATGTGGCTGCCGACGGTCGCCTTGTTCCAGCCGTTCGTCAGCGCGCGTTGCGTGGTGGCGACGTAGCCGCCCGTGCCGCC
>JALOTT010000527.1 GCA_025457745.1 Verrucomicrobiota bacterium | reverse complement strand
GTCGGCGGCCGGGCTGGTGCCCGTGATCACCGGGGCGGTAGTGGCCGGAACGAAGACCGCAGCGGCTGCCACCGGAGAGGAAGGATTGGTGTCGGCATAGGCATAGGTCCGCGAGGCGGCGGGCTGGGCATTGGCATAGCCTGCCGCGGCATGGGCGGAGCCGATGTTGCTTGAGTTGTAAAGTGCCGTGTGTCCCGCAGGCAGCGTGATGGTGCCGCTGCCATTGGCGGCGTAGCCGCTCACCACGAAACTTCCGGAAACCGGCACCGCGAGGGTCACGCTGGTTGCGGTGTTGGTCAGGGCAACCGTGGCGACCCCGGGGGCGGCCCCGGAAATCGAGACCACGCCGACGGCGATTCCATTCGAAGGGCCTTCTCCCAGAGTGATCGAGAGATCGGCCGCACCGCCGGTGAACGGGTCGTCCAGATAGAAGATTCCCTTGGTGCGCCCGGAGGGCCCGACCGCCGGGGACAGGGCGACTCCCTGGTAGGCGATGGAGGCGACGTCCTGGCCCTCCGCGCTGACCTGCACGATGAGCTTGTTCGCGGTGGCCCCGGCGTTGAACGACAGCACCGCAGTCTTGGGGTCATCGGCCACGGGCGACACCAGCGAGCCGGTATTGACCACGGCGATCTGCGCCACTGCGGAGCCGGCCGTGACGGCGAGAGCGGTGATGGCAACTGCAAGTTTCGGAATGCGATTGAAATTCGGCATGGCCAAAGGTCGGATCATCAGTATTTGTCGGCTGGGTTCACCGGAAGTTTTGCTGCGGTTGTCACTGGAATGTCAAAGAATGAGTTTTGCTTTCATGGGGTTCGTAAGGAAACTTGATTGAACATTTGTGACGTGAAAAGAACTGGGTCAGGGTTGGCATTTTTCTTTAGAGCAAACGACCGCTGGTTACCCGCGTGCGGCAACCGAAGTCACCTTCAGTTTCGCGTATTTCGCTGTCGCCTGCGCCCGCGAATGCACATGCAATTTCTCATAAATCCGGCGCAAGTAGTTGTCCACCGTGTGTTGACTCAATTGGAGCGACTCGCCGATTTCCTTGATAAGATACCCCTTCCCCACCAGTTCCAAGACCTGCTGCTCGCGCGCCGAGAGTGTCTCCATCTCCCTTTGCGGCCCGGCAGAGACCGTTTGTTGGAAAAAGGACACAACCTGGCGCGCGATGTCGAAGCTCATGGGCGATCCGCCGCGATGCACGGCGCGCAGCGACACAATCAAATCCCCCCGCTGCGTTTCCTTCAAGAGATAGCCGGTGGCGCCTGCGGAAAGCGCCCGGAAGACTCGGTCGGGATCATCGTAAACGGTGATCATGACGAACTGGGTCTTCGGCATCTGCGTTTTGAGTTGCCGGACGCACTCGACCCCATTCAAGCCGGGAAGGTTTATGTCCATCAAGACCACATCCGGATTGAGCTGCGGCAGCGCAGCCACGGCCTGTAACCCGTTGCCGAACTGCCCCAATAACCGGATGTCTTTCGCCTCGCTCAGCCACTCGGCGTAGATCGAACGTAACGAGACGTCATCCTCAACGATGCAAACGGTGATTGTCATTATGACATTAGCCGACATTTTTCTTTTTGCTTAACAGATGTCCCCGGCATTGTCATGTGACGTGTTCCCGTCACATGGCAAAAATCCAGACGCCACTGTGGCTGAACGTAGCTGAAGGTCTCAAGGGTGTCCACGCCTGGCCCTCAAAGTCACCCGGAAGGTGATGGTGGTGCCACGGCCGGATTCGCTCTGCACGTCGCAGTCGCCGCCGATTTCCTGCAAGCGGGTCCGCATATTGGCCAGCCCATTGCCCGGCAAGGTCTGGAACGGTTCATTGCCGGTCAAGGGCATAACGTTTGCATCCCGGCAAAAGCCCTTGCCGTTGTCGGCGACGAGGAGTTCGAATCCGAAATCGCGCAAGGTCAGTTCCACCCGGACCTCGGAGGCCTCGGCGTGCTTGGCCACATTGTTGAGCGCCTCCTTGAACGCCAGAAACAGGTTGTGCCGGATTTCCGCGGACAACGGATGCCGGGGCATTTGCATGGGCATGTTGATGCGACAACGGATGCCGGCCGCCTGCAGGAATTTCTGAGCATAGAGGCCGAGGTAGTTGGAAAGACTTGCGTAGGTATCGTGCTCGGGGTTCACCGCCCAAACGATCTCCCCCATCGAGCGCGTCAACTCGCGGGCGGTCTGGTGGATTTTCACCAAATACGCGGCCAACGTCTCCGCACCCTTGGTTCGACTGTGCGCAGGCTGGCTCAACAAGGAAATGCGCGTCAGGCTCGCCCCCAAGTCGTCGTGAATATCCTTGGCGATGCGCGCCCGTTCCTGTTCCAATGCGCGCTTGGCTTCCAAGTGGTGAAGTTTCTGCCGGTAGCGCCGGCGTGAGACCGCATAGGCGCTGCCGGCGAACAGCGCAGCCAGGATCAATCCGGCACCGATCCTGAACCACCAGGTTTCCCAGAAAAAGGGCGACACGACGATGCGCAGATGCCGGCCGGTTTCGTTCCAGACGCCGGAGTTGTTGCACGCGATGACGTGGAACTGATAGCTGCCGGCGGACAACCGGGGATAAATGGCGTGATGGCTGGAATCGGCTTCAACCCAATGTTTATCAAAACCCTGCAAGCGGTAGCGAAACTGAACACTCTCCGGAGAGGT
>JALOTT010000526.1 GCA_025457745.1 Verrucomicrobiota bacterium | reverse complement strand
AATCGTTCGCCGCTCCACGGCAATTCGCGCGGCTGGATTTGCCGGGTGGTCATTGGCAAAAACGAGACGGACGATAGCTGTTCCTTCTCCTGGGGGAGAAGGTCAGGATGAGGGCAAGCCAGAACACCATCTGAAATGGGATTTACTTGCCGCGCGGTCCGGTTTAGCTTGCGGCCATGAGCACGGCAAACGAAATCGAGGCGGCCATTCGGGAGCTTTCACCCGAGGAGCGGCACAAACTCGTCCGCGACCTGCCGGCGTTGCTGCCGGAGTTGGACGGCGACGCGGAGTGGAAGCGTATCATCGGAGATCCGACTCCAAAGCCTGCTTTGTCAGCGTATGTGGACGCCATTGACGCGGAGTACCAGCGAAATTCAGCCGCTTTCCCGGAAATCAAGGACAGTGATTTCGACACGAAGTGATCTCAAGAGGAAATGCGACCTTCTGGAAACTTTATCGCGGGTTGCCTGTCGAAATCAGGGCCGCGAGCCGCGACGCCTATAAAAAATTCCGTCAGAATCCGGCCCATCCCGCTTTGCAATTGGAACGGTTACGCAGGGATCCCCGTCTCTGGTCCGTGCGCGTGACCAGAGATTACCGAACGGTCGCGCGCCGGTACGAGGATGCCTGGGTTTGGATTTGGATTGGCAACCACCGAGACTTTGACCGCCAGTTCCCGTGTTGATCACGGTTTCTCCGGCTTTACCACCGCGATGACCAGCGCGTCGGGCTTGAGATATTTCTGCGCGGCGGCTTTGAACTGCGCCAGTTTCACGGCACCAACCTTGTCACCGGTTCACTATCGCGTCAGCGTCAGTCCGATCACGCCCGCCACCGCCGCGACGCCGCCGAGGATCGCGCGTTTCGTGACGCGGTCGCCTTCCAGCCAATGCGCGAGCGGGATCACCACCAACGGCGTTGTGGCGACGATCGGCAGCGCGATATGCGTCGGCGTGCTGATGAGCGCCCATTGGTAGCATGTCACGCCGAGCGACGGTCCGCAGAGGCAATTCGCCACCAGCCACGGCCAGGCCTTTGACCAGTTGTTGGTGAGTGATTCGTCCGGCTTGTGCGCGAGCCGGAGGTAAACGAAGAAAAGCGCCGTCAGGAAAATTCCGCCGAGAATCCGCTGGTAGGCGGCATTCAATCCGTCGCCGACGCCGTGGAAGGTTTGCCCGGCCGCCGCCGCCAGCGCATAAGCTTTGCGGCTCAACACCGCGCCCAACCCTTGTCCGAACGCCGCCACCAGGCCGAAGAGAATTCCCGCCGCGAGATGATTCACCGGTTCATCCGTGTCCTCGTGCGGCAGCAGCGCCACGCCGACGCCACCCAGAATGAGCGCGGCGAAGCCCGTCTGCGTCAGCGACGGCGCATGGCCGAGCCAGAGCCACTCAATGAGCGTGGCGATGGGCGCGGCGAGACATTGGGCCATGACCATGGCGCGCCGCGCGCCGAGCCGCCGGTAGGTTTGAAACAGAGCGAGGTCGCCCATGCCGAAGCCGACACAGCCGCTCAAGAACAACAACGGAAACGCCGCGCCGCCCAGGCCAAAGCCAAAGGTATGCGACCACGCGCCGAGCAGCGCCGCCGCGAGGATCAGCCGCGCGAGATTCGCCTGCGTGCCACGCAGATGGGTGGAGAGCCGCCGCCCGGAGATGGCGGAGCACGAGAACAGGATCGTGGTCAGGAATGCGGCGAGCATCGTGACCGGATCATTTCTTGTCCGGCTTCACCACGGCAATGACCAGCGCGTCGGGCTGGAGATATTTGTTCGCGGCGGCTTTGACCTGGTCGAGCGTGACGGCTTCAAATTTGGCGTCTTCCGCATCCGTATTCGCATAGCCGAGGCCGTAAAGCTCGTCCAGCGCGGTGGTCATCGCGAAGCTGCCAAGGTCCTGGCGGGCGATTTTTTTCTGACCGATGACTTTGGCCTTGGCGCGTTTGAGTTCCTCGGCGGTCACGCCCTCGGCGCGGAGCAACCCGGCTTCCTTGAGCAATTCCTGCTCGACCAGTTCGGCCTTGTCCGGTTCGGTGCCGACGTAAAACGCGAAGTAGCCGGGCGCGAGGCCAGGAAAATTCTGCGCGCCGACGTAGTAGGCCAGGCCGAGCTTTTCCCGGATACGGAGGAACAGGCGCGAGCCAAGGTCGCTGCAGGATTCCTGCAACAGTTCGAGCGCGTAGCGGTCAGCACTATGCAACGTGGTGCCGGCATAACCGATGACCAGCACGGCTTGTTTTTTGTCGCGGGTTTCGGTGACGCGCTGGGGCAAGGTAGGGCGCGCAGTCCTTTGCGCGCCGGGGGCTCCATCCGCAAACAACGGCGCGCACGGAGTGACGCGCCCTACCGGTTTCCAGTTCGCAAAAGCTCTTTGCACCGCTGCCTTCACGGCGGTGGTTTTCACATCGCCGTAAATGGCGAGGACGCAATTGTTCGGGGCGACAAGTTGGGCGTGAAAAGATTTCAGGTCGGCAGGTTTGGTTTTTTGCACGCTGGCTTCAGTGCCGAGCAGGTCGAGGCCGTAACCGGTGTCGCCGAAGAGCGCGCGGCGCATGGCGTTGCTGGCGCTCTTGAGCAGTTCGTCCTTCTGCGCGCGGATGCCGGCGACTTGAATCGCCTGCTCGCGTTGGAGCGCGGACACGGGGAAAGTGGAGTTCAGCGTCACG
>JALOTT010000525.1 GCA_025457745.1 Verrucomicrobiota bacterium | reverse complement strand
AAGCGCGCCTGCCGCTTTGTGAAGCCGGGCGTGAACTAAGCCGGGGTGGAGGCGGAATTTGCGCATGAGTTCATTCGCGCCAAGGGGACGTTTGCCTACCCGCCCATCATCGCGGCGGGTGCCAGCAACAATGTTTTGCATTACGTGCAGAACGACCAGGTGTGCCGCAAAGGGGACCTGCTCCTGCTCGACGTCGCCGCCGGTCTGGGCAATTACATGAGCGACCTGACACGCACCATTCCGGTGAGCGGCCGGTTCACGCGCCGGCAAAAGCAGGTTTACAACGCCGTGCTGCGGGTGTTCCGGCAGATGCTTAAGCAAATGGTGCCGGGCAGGACGACGAAGGATTTGCGCTGGGAGTGCGAGCAGTTGATTGCGGAGGAATGCGTCGGGCTCGGCTTGTTGAAACCCGCGCAACTCAAGAAGCAGACGCCGGACAAGCCTGCGGCCAAGCCTTACTTCATGCATGGCGTGGCACACCCCATCGGTCTCGATGTGCATGATGTCACCTACAATCACTACCAGATTGCCCCCGGCTGGGTGCTGACCTGCGAGCCGGCGATTTACATTCCGCAGGAGGGCTTCGGTGTGCGGCTGGAGAACACCATCGTGGTGACCGCTGACGGCCAGGTGGACTTGATGGCGGGCATTCCCTTTTTAGCGGATGAGATCGAGGGCTTGATGCATCGCCGCTGAACCAATGGCGCAAAACTTCCCCCACCAATGAAAACGGCCGCATGTCTTGCCGGTTTGTCGGGCCTGCTGGGCTTCCTTTTTTCTGCCGGTCCGGTATTGGGCCAGGCGCCCGGGGTGCCGATTGTGCGCGATCGCGGCGAGCAGTTTGCCACGCTGGTGGACAAGGCCAATGAGTTGCGTGAAACGGGCGAGTTGTTGTCCATGGAGGCGGTTCTGAAGCAACTGGACCGGCGCCGGTGCGAACTCAAGTTGCCCGAGCCCTTCTCCCAGAAACTGGCCGACCGGGAAATCTGGCAGCGGGCGCACGATGCCCACGTGCGCGTCGGCTGGCATTACCTCTGCAAGAAGTGTGACAAGTGGCATCAGAACCTCGCGGGCGGTTACTTCATCACGGCGGACGGTGTCGTGGCCACGTGCCATCATGTCGTGGCTCCGTCCGATGATTTGCGGGAAGGCTATCTGGTGGCGGCGCAGGAGGACGGGACGTTGCTGCCGGTTGCCGAGGTGCTGGCCTCAGATGAGCTCTCAGATACGTGCATCGTCCGGGTGAAGTTGACCGGACCAGTCAAACCGCTGCCCCTGAATCGCGTGGTTTATCCCGGCGATGCCGCGTGGTGTTACAGCGATCCGCTCGGACGTTCGAGTTACTTCAGCAAAGGCATGGTGAACCGTTTCTTCGAGTTGCGTCGCCGGGGCAAGGGAACTCCCCGCATGGATGTCTCGACCGACTGGGCACCGGGTTCGAGCGGGGCGGCGGTGCTGGACGAATGTGGCAACGCCATCGGGCACGTCTCGGAGATTTCGACGCCCGGTGGACGGTCGCGCGCGGGAACCAACCGCACGGCAGCCGCCTCGTCGCCGATGATTACCTTTCACTATGCGGCGCGGGCGGCGGACGTCATTGCGCTCGTGAAGCCTGGGACGGACCAATAATCCAACGGCTGCCTCAGAGCGGCACCACAGTGATCCAGCATTGCGTGCCGAACTTGGACTGGAAGGGCTCCACTGCGGCGTCGGCCTTGGACTTGTCCGGGAAGATTGCAAAAGTGGTGGAGCCGCTGCCGGACATCAGCGCCACCGCTGCGCCCTGCTCGCGCAGGAATTCCTGATACAGGGCCAGGACCGGGTATTTCTCCAATGCCGGAGC
Source organism: Verrucomicrobiota bacterium (assembly GCA_025457745.1). Classification (GTDB taxonomy): domain Bacteria; phylum Verrucomicrobiota; class Verrucomicrobiia; order Limisphaerales; family JADLHS01; genus JALOTT01. The sequence goes on along the minus strand of JALOTT010000525.1, from coordinate 824 downwards.
CTCAAGTGAGTTGTAGAATTCCCGCCCTGCCGCGCACAGATCCCCGGTTTGCAAGGCGGCCACCAGCTTCCGGGCCCGCCCTGGATCGCCGTTGAGCGCCTTCGGAAAGCGGGCGAGTTCCTGATAAGCCCACGCGGTGGCAATGCCGAATCCGGGATGCACGAGCAGAATGCTGGCACCGCGCAGGGCCGGAAATGGTTCCAGCGACTCGACGTGCTCGCCCCGCCCCGTTGCGAGCGCGGGATTGGATTGAAGGAAGAAGGGCACGTCCGAGCCGAGTCGGGCGGCGATGCTATGCAGTTGACCGGCTTTCAGCGGATGGCCGAAGAGTTCATTCAGACCCACCAGCGTCGTGGCGGCGTTGCCGCTGCCGCCGCCCAGCCCGGCGGCCAGGGGGATGCGTTTGTCCAGGTGCATCCGGACGCCTTCGGTGACCCGGGCAACTTCCAAAAAGGCGGTGGCTGCGCGAAACACCAGATTGCGTGAGTCCACCGGCAGCTCTGGAATGCTGCACGTGAGCTGGATGCTGTTGCCGGAGCGCGCCAGGGAAAGGTGGTCGCACACGTTGACCGGGTGCATGACGGTTTCCAGCTCGTGAAACCCGTCGGGGCGTTTGCCGAGGATGTTCAGGATCAGGTTAACTTTGCAGGGAGATGACTTCTCCAATGTCATGACGGTGGGAGTCTAATGGGGCGGTTAAAAAGAAAAAGCGCCAACCGAAGTTGGCGCCTTCGAAAAAATCTGGCCGGGCTCAAGGGGTCTTGAACACCGCGAACCGGCTGCCGGGAATCATGGGGGCGATGTCGCCGCCGCTGAAGCCCAGG